>JABDKH010000012.1 GCA_013002345.1 Rhodothermales bacterium | reverse complement strand
CCCTGGGGACGATACCTCGCTGCGGCGGCGGCAACGGTCTGGCTTCTCGTTCTCCTGACACAGATCACCGACCATCTCGTGCACGGGCGGCCTGTCGACCTTCTTGAGCTTGCCGTCGTCGTCGGTTTGATCCTGGCGCTGGGCGCCATTGCGTTTCGGCTCCTGGCGGGCGCAGCGGCAAGGGATTACACGTCACCTGTGATGCGTTCCGCAGGTTCATCATCCGAGGTGGGCCCCGAATCTGGCCAATCCGACTAGGACGTAGGCCCGGTACCGTTCCGACGGCATCGTTCCAGGCTATTCAGCGCAGGTAACCGTCACATGCATCGGTGTGTATATGCCGAAGGTCAGTGCCCCGACAAGCTGATTCAGGAAGGACAGCTTTGTCTCGACTGTGGCGACGCCCGTATCACATTTCTCTGTCGCATCGATCTCCGCAGGAGGTACGAGTCCATAGATCCATCCGTCGGCCCACGCGTCTTCGAGAACGACATTCGACGGTTCGGAATCGGACACAACGACCTGCGCATGGTAGCACCCACTGAGTACGATCATGGCTGCAACCAGCAGTACGGCTCTACTCATTGATCTCACCTTGATGTTGGTGTCTTTTGGAACTCCCGGTATATGTCGCTCTGCACAAGAAGCGTACCGAGATCGGGGTCGGCGCGGACGAGCCTCCCCTGCCCAGCCCTGGGATCTCGGACGCTTTAGCAGCAGGCTCGCGGGCAGTACGATACGTCGCCGAATGTGGACACGCGTTGTCGCGAATATGGCCCCCACGCTATTACCGAAATGCGAACCTATCGGATCAACAACATGCTTCCCGTAGCAGTGTTGATCTCGCCAGCCCCCACGGCGCTGAGACTGTAAACGTAGACACCGGATGACAGGCCCTGTGAATCGACGCTCTGGCTACGTCCGAACCCGGCCGGGACCATCGGTCGCTCGAATTTACGTACTACACGACCGAGCACGTCGAAGACGGTGAGGGTCACGTCCGACGTTGCCGGAAGATCAAATCGAATGGTCGTCGACGGATTGAAGGGGTTGGGGTAGTTGCCGAGGAGCTTGAATTCACGTACTACGGAATCGTCTTCCAGGCGGGTTACGATGGCCGGCGTTGAAACCTCTCCCGTTTCGCTGACGATCATCATAGACACGGATCTGTCCTCACTCCCGGGCGGTGGCGACAAGTAGCCGGTCAGGATGATAGGGAACACTTCCTCGCTCGAAGACAACGTGACATCGAAGGACTCGACCAACGAACCATCGTCGTGTCGGCGGATGTTCATGATTTGATGCTCGTCTGTGGACGTCCCCAGGTTGTACTGGCCGAAGGACAGGTCGGAACACATCGTCACCCCGTTCACGAAACAGTCCACCGGCGGTCCATCCGGGACTGCATGCACGAATCCCACGGGAACGGGAGCCACAGTTTTGCCGCTCGGCTTCTTGGGAACTGTGATCAATGACAGCGGGCCATCGGGGTGGCCGATCTCACCGGCGAGCACGGCGGCATACGTCTGCCCCTCCGAAAGGACGACATTGAACCTGGGATCGTCGGCCCCGATAGCGGACACACTTCCAGGCACGACGGCAATTTCCGCCCCATCGGTCGGCACAGCAATATTTCTTGATACGCCCCGATAATCCAGGTCATCGATGACACGTACCCCGTTCAGGTATACATCTATCAGGCCCAGTCCAACGTCCGGTGCCGCATGTACCAGCCGCAGCCACGCGAGACCCCACACACCTCCGTTTATGGTGTTTAGGATCGCGCCGTCCTCTCCAACGACCCAGCCGTACTCGTCATCAGCGAGGTAGATTCCGCTTAGAAATTTGCTGGTGCCGGTCACCTGCCGCGTCCACGTTTGGCCACCGTCACTGGTCCAGACGATCGTCCCCTCTGTACCCGCAGCCCAACCGAAATTCCGGTCGATGAAGTGAACTGTCAGCAGCGCGCTGGAAATGCCACTGTCCTGGGTCTGCCAGGTGCGACCGCCGTCACTCGAGTTTATGATTCTACCACGAGTTCCGACGGCCCATACGTGCATTGTGTCTGTAGCGAACACGGCAGTCAGGCGGTCAGTAACGCCGGTAGGATAGAGCGTCCAGTTCAGTCCGCCATCTTCAGTCCGTATCACGGTGCCCTGCAGCCCAACCGCCCAGGCCGTCGTGTTGGAAGCCAAGAAGACCCCGTACAGGGGATTCATTGTGGGTGATTGTCGCCTTACCCATGGAGTCCCAACGCCGCGAGTGGCAATGATTGTACCCGCCTTGCCGACGGCCAGGCCATGCTGGGGATCAGAAAAATGAATTGCGTACAGGTCGTTTCTTGTCCCGGTGTCATGAGGTCCGTTCCAACTCGGGAAACCCTCACCGCCCTCTCCGGTGAACATCACTACACCGTCGTCGCCTACGACCCAACCCTCTTCACCATCGAGGAAATGGATGTCGTTGTAGTTGTAGTCTCCCCGGCTCTGGTCAGCCCACCTCGCCCCGCCGTCGTTGGTTCGAAGGATTCTTCCGCCCACGCCGGCGACCCAGCCGGTGTCCCGATTCGTAAAATGGACGGTGCTGAGATCTGTGCCCACATAGCTGCGATGTACTTTTTCCCACGTATCGCCACCGTTCGTGGACTTCAGAATCGTTCCGGCTGCACCGATCGCCCAACCCGTAGACGTCCCACCGACAAATACGATTTTCGAGAGGGGTCGATTTGTACCGCTCGCCTGCCGAACCCACGATCGGCCGTTGTCCGGGCTGTGAAGGATTGTGCCTCCGCTGCCGGCAATCCACACGCGGTCTCCAAGGGTTACTGAGGGCCGGTAGTCCACCGAGAAGTAGTCCGCTCCGCTGAGGCTGTCACCACGTACCCACGTGACGCCGTGGTCGGTGGTGTAGAGTTGAGTCCACCGCTCGCCAACCGCCCAACCGTGACCTCCGGGCCACATACTGATTGAGTGCAGACGATGAATTGCCGGGTTGGCCTGGCCTATCCAGAAATTTCCTCCGTCGGTCGTGTGAAGAATGGCTGCCTTGCCGCCATAGCCCGCAGCCCAGCCCTCGTTGTCATCAATGAAACTGACATCTTCGAACTGGGTGGTCCCCGGAAGGCTTTGCGATACCCATGTTGCACCCCGATCGGACGTGTGAAGTATCGAACGATTGTATCCAACCGCCCAGCCGTGGGTCACGCTTGAAAAGTCGATGGCGTGCAGGTAGTCAGTTGTCCCGCTGGCCAGCTCCTCCCACGTGGTACCCTCGTCGTGACTTACAATGAGTGTCCCGTTGTGGCCCGCCGCAAACAGCCTCTCTCGATACCTGATAGCCTTCAGCGGAGCGGTCGTGGCTGTCCGCATGATGCTGAAGTCTTGACCGTTCAACGTCCGTAGAACAGTCCCGTGGTCACCAGATATGTACACATGATCCCAAAAGCCTGGATTGTTCCAGTAGCTGATGTCATGCAGGTCGTTGCCCTGGGGTAGTGGGTTCTGCCAGCGCCAACCTGGTAGCTGCTGGGCGGCAGCCGTTCCGGCCAAAGCGGCAAACAGAGTGGCCGTTACGATCATCGAGCAGAGCTTCATGGGATTCTCCTCCTGTTCGAGATCTGAGCCTGACCGTTTGACCCAGCTAACTCGATCGCTGCAGGCAACGGTGAGACGCTGAGCGGGACGGCAGAACTGGGATCCCTTAGATGTGTCACATCCAGTGCGTTCCGGCTGTTTACACCCTATTCAGTAACCCTCGCTTTAGCAATGGGGTTCTTGTGACCGCGTATGGAGGGTTTGTACTTATGTCGGCGCGAGTGAAACTCTGTCGTCCCTCACAGTCGCCAGCCGTGAGCCGGCCCCCACTTTGATCATCTCGCGATCGTAGTTTTGAACTCGGGGCCCGAACGGGCCCCGCTGACCTGCTGCAATCAACCGGATAGTCTGATGAGATCGACCCTCGCACTACTGACGCTCCTTCTTCTCGCGGCCGGCCCGGCGCAAGCCCAACGTTACCTCGGTGTGCAGGGCACCGAATCGGGCGGGCCGCTCATGCCCGAGCAGGCCGCATACGATGTGACATACTATGATCTCGATCTGACGGTCGACCCGTCGACCAGAACCATCGACGGCAGTCTGACCGTTCATGCGCGTATCGTTCATCCGACAGAGTGGTTTGTTCTCCACCTGGATTCACTCCTGGGTGTGCACCAGGTAAATCTGGTTGACGAGTCAGGTGCCGTTCGCCCGGTAGCCTTCGAGCACAGGGATGTGCTTCTGTGGGTGAGTCTGCTGACCACCCGCCAGCCTGGGACGAACGTGCAGGTTCAGGTCCTTTATGGAGGCGAGCCGCGTGTTGCACCGCGCCCGCCGTGGGTCGGCGGATTTACGTGGTCGGAAACACCGTCGGGAAGTCCTTGGATCGCGACAACTGTTCAGGGCGAAGGAGCGGACGTCTGGTGGCCGTGCAAGGACCACCCGTCGGACGAACCTGACTCAATGGCCATCGCTATCACAGTCCCGAAGCCGCTTGTCGTCGCCTCTAATGGGCGGCTACGAGGCGTAATTGAACAAGAGGGAGACTGGTGGACGTACGACTGGTTCGTTTCTACGCCCATCAATAACTACGGCGTCGCCCTCAACATTGCGCCGTATCGGACCATCGAAGACACCTTCACGAGTGTCACCGGCGACCAATTCCCCGTCACATTCTGGGTCATACCCGACCATTACGATAAGGGTGTCGAACTCTTTCCGAGCTTTCTGACCGATCTCGCTTTTTATGAAAAATATCTGGGGCCGTATCCGTTTCGAGCGGACAAGTACGGTGTGGCCGAGACCCCGCATCTCGGCATGGAGCACCAGACGATCATTGCCTACGGCAATGACTTTACCCGTAACGAGCACGGTTTTGACTGGCTCCATCACCACGAGCTCGGCCACGAATGGTGGGGCAACCTCGTGACTGCACTCGATTGGCGTGACTTCTGGCTGCATGAAGGATTCTGCTCCTACATGCAGGCGCTTTATTCGGAAGAGCTTTCAGGAACCGAGGCCTACCACGCTGCTCTGGCGCCGTCGAGGCCCAGAATCCGGAATGCGAAACCACTCGCCCCGCGCGAGTCCATGACGGAAGGAGAGATGTATCTGTTGCCGCCGGACTACATGGAAAGCGACGGCGATATCTACAACAAGGGAAAGTGGGTCCTGCACACACTGCGGTACCTGATTGGCGACGACGCTTTTCTCAAGTCACTGCGTCGCATGGCGTACCCGACGCCCGAACTGGAAACGATCACCGACGGCCGCCAGTGCCGGTTCGCGACGACAGACGACTTCAAGCTGATTGCCGAAGAGGAATCGGGGATGGAGTTGGACTGGTTTTTCGAAGTGTACACGAGACAGCCGGATCTGCCGAAGCTCGTCGTCGATCGTGCGGGGGCGGAGGTCACGTTGCGCTGGGATACGCCGGGCGACCTGCCTTTCCCGATGCCCGTCGATGTTGACGTAGACGGCACAACGAGACGCGTCAGCATGGAGATGGGTTCTGCCCAGATACCATTGACGGA
>JABDKH010000011.1 GCA_013002345.1 Rhodothermales bacterium | reverse complement strand
AACTGGGCATGAGCGACGATTCGCTGGTTTACGAGGAGCCGGATGAGACCAATTACCTGTATCTCTCCAAATCGGCGTCGGAGGCGTATTTCGTTCTGACCAGCTCGCAAACGCTGTCGACGGAGGTTCGGACCCTGTCCGCTGATAAACCGAATGCCGATCCGACGCTGTTCCTTGCGCGCGAGGACGAGCACGAGTACCTCGTTGACGCCGGAGCGGATGGTTTTTATATCGTGACCAACGATGACGCCAAGAACTTCAAAGTCATGAAGGCGCCGTTCGACAACACATCAAAAGACGCCTGGACAACCGTCGTGCCGCATCGGGACGATGCGCTCGTTCAGGGTATGGAAGTGTTCAAGGATTACCTGGCCGTAACGATTCTGGAGAACGGACTGACGCAGATCGAGGTGCTCGATCACAGCGCGGGGGAAACCCGGCGCATCGCGTTCGATGAAGATGTCTACATCGCATACGCCGATGACAACTACGAGTTTGACACCGACGTACTGCGCTATACCTACGAGTCGTTAACCACGCCGGATTCTACCTACGACTACAACCTGGCCACCGAATCGCACACGCTTATTAAGGAGCAGGCCGTCGTCGGTGATTTTGACCGTAGCAATTACGTGACCGAGCGCCTCTTCGCGACGGCCCGCGATGGCACCCAGGTGCCCGTCTCGATCGTTTACCGCAAGGGCATGCAGAAAGATGGCAAGAATCCGCTGCTGCAATATGGCTACGGATCCTACGGATCCAGTTCATTCCCGTACTTCAGCTCCAGCCGTCTGAGCCTCCTGGATCGCGGTTTTGTGTTCGCCATTGCAAACATCCGCGGCGGATCGGAGCTGGGACGCGACTGGTATTACGACGGGCGGCAGCTCAACAAGAAGAATACGTTTACCGATTTTATCGACGTATCGAAGCACCTGATCGACGAGGGATACACGTCGCCTGAGCATTTGTACGCCTACGGCGGCAGCGCCGGCGGGCTATTAATGGGCGCGGTACTCAACATGGCGCCGGAGCTCTATAACGGCGTGCACGCGGCAGTACCGTTTGTCGACGTCGTCACGACAATGCTCGACGAGGATATTCCGCTGACCACCGGCGAATGGGACGAATGGGGCGACCCCCACGAGAAGGTCTTCTACGACTACATGCTGTCGTATTCACCCTACGACAATGTTCGCAAGACCGATTACCCGAACCTGCTGGTAACGACCGGGCTGCACGACTCCCAGGTGCAATACTGGGAGCCAGCTAAATGGGTGGCGAAGCTGCGTGACTACAAGACGGACGACAACATGCTCGTCTTGAAAACAGATATGTCAGCCGGCCACAGCGGTAAAACCGGCCGCTACCGTCGAATCGAAGATACGGCTCTTTATTATGCCTTCTTCATGGGGCTGGAAGGTATGCGCGAATAGGAGTCACCGCCGAGCACGGGTCTACGTTGAGATCGTGCTCGGCTGACTGCGCGTGCAGGCTTAATCCCAGACGAAGACAACCTTCCCGGCCTCGCCGGCGTCGGAGAGCTCGAAAGCCTCTTTCACCTGCGTCAGCGGGAACGTGTGGGTAACGATTTCCTCCGGTCTTATCTTCCAGCGCACCATGTGCTCGATCGTGTCTTCCATCTCGGAGATACCGGACATCCAGGACCCGTGGAGCGTGAGTTGCTTCTGAATGACGGTGAAACTCGGATTGAAATCCAGGTTGCCGTGTTCGCCCAGGAATACGACCCTGCCCCAGAGCCGGGCTGATTCCAGAGAGAGCATGCGGCCAGCCTGGGAGGCAGAGCACTCCAGAGACACTTCGACGCCGTGTCCGTTTGTGTACTCCTTTATTTGATCGAGGACGCCATCACCAGCAACGAGTCCCAGGTCACACCCGTGTTTTTCAGCGGTCGCCACTCTCTCCGGGCTGATGTCCACACCAATCACTTTCGCACCGCGCGCCTTGGAGATTATGGCCGCGGCAAGGCCGACAGGACCGAGGCCCACGACCAGAACAGTGTCATAGCCGGATACATTCGCCCGACGCACACCCTGGAATGACGTGCCAAAACCGCAGGAGATGATGGCGCCGTCGACAAAACTCAGTTCTTCCGGGAGACTGAGCAGCGTGTATTCCTCGGTGAGCATGAAATCAGCATAAGCGCCATCCCTGTGCCAGCCGTAAACGCTTCTCTGGTCACTGGTGCAGTTGACGATCCATCCCTTACGGCAGGCAAAACAGTGGCC
>JABDKH010000010.1 GCA_013002345.1 Rhodothermales bacterium | reverse complement strand
GACGACTTGATGATCCGACTGAATCTCGGACAGAAAATGACGGTTCATCGGGGCGAGCCGGCAGACGGGATCGAGTGGGCGGAGATGGACGGACCGGACGGATACCGCATTGAGGTCGGGATACCGTGGACCTCGATGGGACTCGAATCGCCGAGGCCGTTCTTCGGACTCGACATCCACGTCAATGACAACGATTTGGATCGCCGTGAGAGCAAGCTGTCGTGGTATTCCAGACGTGACAATGCCTATCAAACGCCATCCGCGTTCGGGACGGTCGCAATAGCCGAATAACGGGTCAGGAAGCTCGTTTTCGCCTTCATATAAACAAGTTATCAACATCGGTCGAACGGGCATTGCCGGGTGGATAGATTAGGGCGTCATTCGGCAGTCCCGGCGTCAGGCGTCGGACGCCGAACGCACGCTTGCTCCGCAATCATCGTTCTGTCTGGAGGTCTCGAATGAACCACATCTACCGCACGCTGCGGGTGGCCGGCGTATTTGCCATGGCCACTTTCTTTCTTTCCCAGAACGCGCTATCCCAGGGCGTGACGACCGCAGCCATGAGCGGCCTGGTGACCGATCAGCAAGGTGAGCCCCTTCCGGGTGCAAACGTTGTGGCGGTCCACGTCGAGTCGGGAACTGTTTATGGCTCATCCGTGCGCAACGGCGGCGCCTATACGATACCGAACATGCGTGTCGGCGGCCCATACCGGGTCACGACTTCATTCGTCGGATTCACCGATCGGGTAGAAGACAACATCTACCTGAGCCTGGGACAAAATCTCAGACTTGATTTTACTCTTACCGAACAGGCGATTGAACTGGGTACCGTCCTTGTCACGGCCGAACAGGATGAGATCCTCAACAGCGATCGCAACGGTGCGGCGACATTCATCAACCCGGACCAGGTCGCCCAGATGCCATCCATCAAACGGAGCACGCGTGATCTCACACGGCTCGATCCCCGCAGTGATGGTAACCTGAGTTTCGGGGGCCGGAACTGGCTGTTCAACAACATCTCGCTTGACGGCTCGTACTTCAACAACCCGTACGGCCTCGATGCGCCGGAACCGGGTGGCCAGTCGAATGCACAGCCCGTGCCCTTCGACGCCATTGAACAGGTCCAAGTCTCGGTGGCGCCGTTTGACGTACGCGAGGGCGGCTTCACGGGAGCCGGTATCAACCAGGTGACAAAGAGCGGTACCAACGACTTCAAGGGTTCCGCCTATTTCTTTATCCGAAACGAAGACCTGGTGGGCAACAAGCTCAGCGGCCAGGAGATCTTCGCCAATCCCGACCTTTCGTTCACGCAGACGGGAGTGACCATCAGCGGCCCGATCGTCAAGAACAAACTGTTCTTCTTTGCGAATGGAGAGATTGAGCGGCGCGAGGATCCGGGGACAAACTTCACCGCCAGCACGGGTGGGACGCCGGGCCTCGGCGAATCTCGCGTCCAGGCGTCGGTGATGGATCAGATTCGGGATCGTATGATCTCATCGTACGGCTACGATCCGGGCGAATATCAGGGATACACGCACAACACCGACAACGAGAAGCTCCTGGTGAAGTTGGATTGGAACGTAAACCAGAGCAACAATCTGTCGCTACGTTACAACTACCTGAACGCATTTCGCGATCAGGGACCGCATCCGTTCGTACTCAGCTTCGCGGGTACCGGTCGCGGTCCAAATGAAACGAGCCTACCCTTCCAGAAGTCGGGTTACCGGATCAACAACAAGCTGCACTCCTTTGCGCTTGAGCTGAACAGCCGGTCAAACCGGTTTGCCAACCGGTTCTTTGCCAGCTACAGCGTGTTCCGCGATCATCGGGACCCGTTCAGCGAGGACTTCCCGACCCTGGAAATCGCAGAAGACGGTGTCACGTACACGTCGGTGGGACATGAGGGATTCTCCATCCATAACATCCTCGACCAGGACGTGCTGCAGCTGACGAACAACTTCAGCTATTTCGCAGGGCGCCACGTTATAACTGTAGGCGCCAACTTTGAGTACTTCAAGTTCTTCAATTCGTTTAACATCTTCCGGCACGGATTATTCGGACTCGGTTTTGCTTCGACAACCATTCAATCCCTGGATCAGTTTTTCGATGTTACCGACCCCACCAGTGCCAATTTTATAGACTACAGGACGCAGATCGCCAGCGCGGACGCCCCCTTCAAGGGTCAGACGAACGAGGTGGGTCAGCTGGCGTTTTACGCGCAGGACGAATTTCTGGTCAATGAGAAATTCAACCTGACGTTCGGGCTCCGCGTAGACATACCCATGTACTTCACTGAGCCGGTTGCAAATCCGTACTCGACTGGACTGTCGCTACTGGATCAAGACGACAATGCGGAGACGATTGATCAGGCAAAGCTGGCCGGGGCCACGCCGCTCTTCTCGCCGCGCGTCGGGTTCAACTGGGACGTTCGCGGCGACCGATCGACTCAGCTGCGTGGAGGCGCGGGTATTTTCACAGGTCGCCTGCCATTTGTGTGGATCGGCAACGTTGTCGACAACCCGGGTTTCAACCCGAATCTTCCTGCAGAAGGATCGGCACCGACGGACGGCGACATCATCACGCGTGAGGGAGAAAATCCGGATCCGACAAATCTGAACGGCGGTCAGGAGAATTACTCCCGCCTTTCACAGTCGTTCGACGTTAACGGCATGGATCCAGATTTCAAGTGGCCTCAGGTATGGACGGTCGATCTGGGAATCGACCAGCAGTTGCCGTGGGGACTGCTCGGTACGCTCGAGTTTATCTACAGCAAGGATATCAACTCGGTAGTCGTTCGGAATGCCGATCTCGGCCTGCCGATACGTACGCTCTCGGATAGCCGTCCGTATTACGGAGGGTTCGGCTTCAACGAGTTGAACGAAGCGTTTCCGTTCGAAGGCGCGGGTGTATACGTGCTCGACAATTCGAGTGACGGGTACAACTACAATATCACGGCCCAGCTGCGGAAGACGTTTGAATCCGGCTTGAGCACGAGCATGGCCTACACGTTCCTGGAGGCAAAGAGCCTGCTCAAGTCCACCGAGATTGCGAGTGTGCTCTTCTCCGAGAGTCCGGTACAGGGCGATCCGAATGACCCGCAGCTCGGGTATTCTGAATTCGGTAGTCGCCATCGCATTATTGGAAGCGCCATGTACGGCTATCGTTGGTCCGAAACGCTGAAGACGCAACTCGGATTGTTCTTCGAGGTCGCGCAGGGCAACACGTTTCTCGGAGCGGGCGGCAACCGCTACTCGTACACGTATTCGGGAGACGTAAACGGCGATGGATTCGGTGGCAACGATCTCATCTACATCCCGGCGAGTCAAGACGAGATCCGTCTCTCGTCCACGGATGGAAACGGCAACTTCGTCGGAACGGTGGATGACCAGTGGCGACGACTCAACCGATTCATTGAGCAGGACGACTACCTGAGCGATCATCGCGGGGAGATTGCAGAGCGATTCGGTGGGGTCAATCCCTGGTTTGGCAATATCGACCTCCGCCTCTTGCAGGATATCAGCGTTCTCACGGGCAGCAAGCGAAACACACTTCAGCTGAGTCTGGACATACTCAATCTGCCCAACCTCCTCAACTCCGATTGGGGCGTCAGGAAGGTCGCGACGCCCGCTGCCACTTCGCCGTTGACGTTGATCGGATTTGATGGAGATGACGAACCGGTCTTCAACTTTGCCTCGGCGCCGCAGTTGTTCGAGGCGATCGTTGCAGACGGCGATCTTGAGACGTTCGTCGAATCGCCGGCCCTTGCATCCCGGTGGCAGATTCAGCTGGGCGTTAAGTACATCTTCAACTAGGCTGTCAGCCAATCGACGTCGTGCCAACGGGGTGGGTCCATTCGGGCTCACCCCGTTTGTGTTTCGGGGCGCTGCAATCGGGGGAATTTTTTCGGGATCATGCGCCGACAACCTGCTGGAGGGCTCGCTGCAACCGGCCTCGCAGCACGGCCGACAAGACCCGTTTCACCAAAATGTGCACGTACTACACGGCACGGCAGACCCCCGTCACTAGCTACGTGGACCGACCCCACACGAATCGTCAAACTTCACCCGCGCACGACGGTTGCTATTCCTGAGAAAAATGGCTAACAGCAGATATGTGATGCCTCGCTGACCAGTCAGTATTGCAGCTGGACACCAGGCTGAGGATTCTGATGGCCTGAAATGTGAATTGTGGAAAGCCGGACCAGCGGCCGGCGAGCATCTCATCAAGCTGTTCATTTTCACGTGACGTCACCGCCGGACGCAGTGACCGGGGCGTCCCGTCAACGCCCCGCTTTCGTCTGCAGAATATTGGCATCCTACGCTGTGCAAAGTCATGTCAGGTAGTTCCTGTCGGACTGAACTACCGAACATGAGGACACCTTGACAGCTGCGAGAAGCGACGATCCGATCTCTTGCAGGCCTCCGATCGGTGGCAGCCCGTAGTTCACCGGGTGTAAAACAATCGAGTGAGAGGAGGTCGTCATGTTTGCACTGATACTTCGAAGATCCTTCGCGCTACTTACGCTGACACTGCTACTGGGTACCGGCCTCGCGAGCGCTCAAGTGACTCGAACCTGGGTGGGCGGGACGAATGGTCTCTGGAATCTGGCCGCGAACTGGGATCCCTCGGGAATTCCTGCCTCGATTGATCATGTGATCATATCGGGTTCGGGGACAGTCGATTTGGGGGGCGGAGCGATCACGGTCGCGGACATGACGCTCTCGAACAAGACGCTGAGCGGCACGTCCACGATGACCACAAACGGAACATTCACCTGGAACTCCGGCACACTGATGATGGCGGGTGGTTTCGACGCCAACGGGCCGATTTCGCTTGAAAGTACCACCAAGTACCTCTCGACGACGCTGGACCTGAACAACACGACCACCTGGTCCGGTGGCTACGTCTACATGACCGACGGCGCGGTCCTCAACAACACCGCCGGACAGACCATGACCGCCACCCACGAGGGCGGCATGTACTTCGTGCGCAGCGGTGCGCCGTTCTCCGTCGAGCCGGTCTTCAACAATCTCGGTACGTTTGTCAAGAACACTCAGGACGTCAACAACAACTTCACGACCGTTCAGGGCATCACCGGCATCCAGGTCGTCTTCAACAACACCGGGAGCGTCGAGGTCAACCTCGGAACGCCGAATCCGACCAATATGACTGGCACCTCCGAGCTGGACCTCAGCTTTGCCGGCACCTCGACGGGAAGCTTCACGGTAGTCGCCGACGCCATCCTTAGCTTCGACGGCAACCATACGCTCAACGGGGTCTCGATCAGCGGAGCCGGCGAGGTGGACCTCTCGCCGACCACGAATGAGTTGATCAGTTTCACGGGCGCCTACACCTATAACGTCACCGGGACGACCCGGCACTCCGGCGGAGGCACGGGCCGGACGCTCTTCAACGCCGGGACCGTCACCAGCGTCGGCGACGTGATTCACTCCGGCGGGCAACTGGATCTCCAGACCGGGGGCACCATCTCGCCGGTGACCTACGAGCAGAGCGGCGGC
>JABDKH010000009.1 GCA_013002345.1 Rhodothermales bacterium | reverse complement strand
TTGCGAACGTGTACCTGGCGGCGGCGGCCGCCATCTCGGACGGCATCGATGGGAAGTCGCCGCCGGTCGGTGGATACGATTTCCCGACGGTCGACGACGGCGTCGCCGGCATGGCGTTCATCGAGACGGCCGTCAAGAGTTCAAAGTCGAACGAGAAGTGGATCAAGTTTCCCGAGCTCTGATCGTCTTCAGCAGCCCGGACCGATTGTCAATCGAAAACCGGAAGGTATCATGTCACGACCCGTCACACTATTCACCGGACAATGGGCGGACCTGCCGCTTGAGACCCTCGCCGAGAAAGCCAGCGGCTGGGGATACGACGGCCTCGAGCTCGCCTGCTGGGGCGACCATTTCGACGTGCGTCGTGCGCTCACGGAGGACGGCTACTGCGACGAGAAGCGTGCCCTCCTGGAGGAGTACGATCTCAAGATCTGGGCGATCAGCAACCACCTGGTCGGACAGGCGGTGTGCGACCGGATTGACGGCCGCCACAAGTCGATCTTGCCGGCGCATGTGTGGGGCGATGGGGATCCGGCCGGTGTGAATCTGCGTGCGGCCGAGGAGATGATCGCAACGGGTCGGGCGGCGGAGAAGCTCGGCGTGTGCGTCGTCAACGGCTTCACGGGAAGCAGCATCTGGCATCTACTCTATTCCTTCCCTCCCGTCGACCCGAAGACCATCCAACAGGGGTTTGAAGACTTTGCCATACGCTGGAAACCGATCCTCGATCAGTATCAGGATGCCGGCGTGGGCTTCGGCCTAGAAGTGCATCCGACCGAGATCGCCTTCGACATTGCCTCAACCGACAGAGCGCTGGACGCGATCGACAACCATCCGGCGTTCGGGTTCAATTATGATCCGAGCCACTTCGGATATCAGGGCGTCGACTACGTGGAGTTCATCCGGCGCTTCGCGAAGAAGATCTTCCACGTTCACATGAAGGATGTCTGGTGGTCGCCGGTTGGAACGCAGGCGGGTGTGTTCGGCGGGCACACGGACTTTGGTGATGATCGCCGTGCATGGGATTTCCGATCGCTGGGTCGGGGTCAGATCGACTTCGAAGAGATCATTCGCCAGTTGAACCGGATCGGCTATGAGGGCCCGCTGTCGGTCGAATGGGAGGATATCGGGATGGATCGTGAGCACGGAGCGGCCGAGGCGTGCGATTTCGTGCGTGCCGTGGACTTTCCGCCGTCGGATGTCGCGTTCGACCGGGCGTTCGACAAGGAGGTGCAGGGGACGGAGGATCTTGACTGATACGATAACGTTATAGCACTAAGATGTTATAGCGCTAACGCACGGACAGAATGGCAACCAAATCAAAAAGAGCCACAGTCTACTTTGACGCGGAGTTGCACCGCGCCCTCAGGCTGAAAGCGGCAGAAACCGAGCAATCCATGTCTGACCTGGTCAACGAGGCCGTCCGCGTCGCCCTGCTCGAAGACGCCGAGGACCTCCAGGCCGCTCGCAATCGTGTCGGCGAGCCGACGGTCTCGTTTGAAAGCCTTGTCTCCGATCTGAAGGCACGTGGCAAGCTATAGCGTCGGAATAAAACGGTCGGCGCGGAAGGAGCTCGAGGATGTCGCGAATCGAACGGACAGGCGCCGAATCGTTGCGAGAATAAGACAGCTTTCCGATGATCCACGGCCTGTCGGATCACAGAAGCTCTCGGGACAGGAGTTGTATCGCGTGAGGCAAGGGGATTATCGAATTGTCTACACGGTGGACGATGACTCATCCAAGGTGGTGATCGTGAAGATCGGTCACAGAAAAGACGTGTATCGTTAGACGTGGCTCTCAGCCTGGACTCACCCGACGCACCCGGTCCTGAATCCCGCTTCCTGACTCGAGCCCTCGGCGTCAGGGCATATACAGCCAGGCCTTCGACGTACTCTGGATGCGCTGGTCGTATCCGCCGGTGATGAGTGCCCGCCCGTCCGGAAGCGCAGTGGCCGATGCGAAGAATCTCGCGGTATCAAATCGATCCGGCAACGCTTCGAACACTTGCGAACGCGGGTCGAAGATCTCGATCACGTCGGATCCGCCGGCAATCAGTACGAGCCCGTCCGCCAGTCTTGCGACGGCGGTTCGAAGTTTGAAGCGCGCACTTTTGAGTCGGTTCGTCTCCGTGAACGTGCGCGTCGACGGGTCGTAGATCTCTGCGGTGTCGTATCTCCCCCTGAAGTCGTTCTCGTTGGATCCGCCGACCACGAGGACGCGGCCATCGGCGAGCCGCACAGCCGCGTGTTTGTAGCGAGGCGTGTTCATCTCGCCGACAGATACTGATGTGTTCTTTGCCGGATCGAAGACCTCGGCCGTTGCCAGGATCTTTGTCGCGTTACGCCAACCGGATGTGCCGCCCACAATCAGGACCGAGCCACCATCGAGAAGGGTCTGGGTGTGTCCAACCCGGGGTGACGTCAAAGAACCGACCTGTCTGAATTCACCGGCCGTCGGATCATAAGCCTCTACCGACGAGAGAACACTTCCCGCTTCACCGTTGCCTCCCGTGATCAGTATGCGGCCGTCGAGGAGCTCTGTCGCCCGGTGGGCTGCTCGACCCGTCACTGGTTTGGCTGCCGGTTCGGAAGCGTTTGTCCCGGGATCATAGATCTCGCTCGTCGACATCGCCCCGGCGCCGTAGCCACCCACGATGAGCACCGTGCCGACAGGCAGCACGGAGGCGGAGTGCGACTGACGCCCCATCGTCATCTTTCCGCCGGACTTGAACGCGTTACGTTCGGCGTCGAAGATTTCAACCGTCGCGAACGGATCGCTCTCCCGATCCTGAGCAAAACCGCCGGTGATCAGAACCGAGCCATCCGCCAGCAGCGTCGACGTGTGCACCGCTCGCGGGGTATGCATCGGTCCAACCGAAATCAGCGTATTGTCTCCGCCGGAGTCCGGATTTGTTCTGAACTTGGCCGCCGAGAAGCCGGCGAAACCGACCGCAGCGAGTGCGACGGCAATCAGTAGAGTATTCCGCATGGCACGTGATCAAGTGGTCGAGGCACATCATGGTACGGATATTCTGCTGGAGAAGGTTCGGCGACGAACAATGACCAGAGGCCCGACCGAGAGGCAATTCGCAGCCCGGGAATTTGGCCGAAAGGAATGTAGAGGGGTCGGGCAACGCACGCGGCCTTTCGGCCGACTCGGAACGGCGGGACCGCCGTGCACACCCTGCGAAGCGTCCAAAAAAACCTGTAAAATGAAGGAAGCCCGGGGTCCCACCAGTCCCGGGCTTCCTATTTCATGTCCTAAGAGCGGTTTCCCAATCCGTCTTAGAACCCACCTTGTAGATGTGCCAATCGATGATGTGCTTTGATGTGAAGGGCGGACTCCCGTCCGACCTTACACCCCTAATGAAATGAACTTTTTGCAGGATCGCAACGGTTGACTTTTAACGAATTTGTCGCACCGGGTATACGACCGTGCTTTCGTAGCCTTT
>JABDKH010000008.1 GCA_013002345.1 Rhodothermales bacterium | reverse complement strand
ACATGTGGCCGATGAGTTCGACATCGGATTCCGTGATGTCGTCGAGGCCCGGGATGGCCTTGCGCGGACACACAAGGATGTGAGTCGGGGCCTGCGGATTGATATCGCGGAAAGCGAAGCACGAATCGTCTTCGAACACCATCTGAGCCGGTATCTCCCCGTCCCCGATCTTCTGAAATAGGGTCTTTTCGCTCATTAATACGTGTTTTCTGCTGAAACGGGTGGCGATCGGCCCGACAACCCTCGGGCGAGTCACTTGGACGATTTGAACGTTTTTCGTATTATGCGGTGCAACAAACGATCAGGGCGTCTGTAAGCGCTGTCCAGATCCTACGATACAGTGAAGTGAAGATGGCGAAAGTTTACATCACGCGCAAAATGCAGTTCAACGCTGCTCACCGGCTGCACAACGCGAAGAAATCGGACGAGTGGAATGCCGCAACCTTCGGCAAGTGTAACAGTCCGAACTGGCACGGACACAACTATACGTTGGAGATTACGGTTGCCGGCGAACCGAACCCTGACACGGGCTATGTGGTCGATCTCGGGGACCTGAAAAAGGTGGTGGAAGACCGGGTCATTTCGAAACTGGATCATTCCAATCTCAATCTCGACGTGGACTTCCTGGACGGTGTTCTTCCATCGACGGAAAACCTCGCGATCCAGATCTGGAAACAGATCGAATCTCATCTCCCGGCGGGAACACTGTATAGTGTCAGGGTACGGGAGACGGATAATAATTCGGCTGAGTACAGAGGGGACTAGCCACGATCAGCCAATCATCAGTAAATAGTGGACTCAAATGAATCCGAATGGTGTATCATTGAGCGATCACGCATTATTAGACGACGACGATTTCGGTCAGAAATTGTACGAGCGCGTAGAGAAATACGACGGCGAGACCACCGAGCAACTGTCTTCCCACGTTTCGAAGACGCTTTCGCTTCTGGGTGAGGATCCTGAACGCGAGGGACTCGTGAAAACGCCACAGCGCGTGGCAAAGGCGTATCAGTTCCTGACTCAGGGTTATCGCATGGATCCATACGAGATCCTGACGTCGGCTTTGTTTGAGGAGGACTACAGTGAGATGATCCTCGTCAAGGACATCGAGGTGTATTCCCTCTGCGAACATCACATGCTTCCGTTTTTCGGGAAGGCGCACGTGGCCTACATCCCAAACGGACGAATTGTGGGACTCAGCAAACTGCCGCGTGTCGTGGATGTATTTGCGCGGCGATTGCAGGTTCAAGAACGACTTACGATCCAGATTCGAGATGCCGTGAACGACGTGCTTGAGCCGGACGGTGTGGCTGTGGTCATCGAAGCACAGCATCTGTGCATGATGATGCGGGGAGCGGAGAAGCAGCACTCCGTAACGACGACAAGCGCGATGAGCGGGCAGTTTCTAAATCCTGCGACGCGTTCGGAATTCATGCGACTCATCAACGGCAGCTGAACAACGTGAGCCAACCGGTCGTCGTAATTACAGGAGCCAGTCAGGGAATCGGAGCGTCGGTTGCGCTGGCGTTTGCCCGGGAAGCCGGCGCGAGGGTAGCGCTGCTCTCGCGGTCCAGGAAGAAGCTGGAACTCGTTGCGGACCAATGTCGGGCTCTCGGCGGAGAGGCGCTCGTCCTCCCGTGCGATGTAACCGATGTCGAGGCGGTGGCGACAGCGTCGCGCACTATCCTTGACACGTTCGGCGTACCCGATGTGCTTGTGAACAACGCAGGCCAGTTTCAGCCAGGGTCGATTGTGGCGACGTCGGCCGAAGATTTTCGAACCCAGGTTGAGGTCAATCTGAACAGCGCTTTCTACATGACCCGGTCGTTTCTCGCCATGATGATGGAACGCGGCACAGGGGACGTGTTCTTCACGGCATCGGTTGCGAGCATCAAGGCGTATCCGGGTGGCGTAGCGTACTGCGCTGCCAAGCACGGGCTGCTCGGACTCGCCCGCGCGACCCGCGAAGAGACGCGAGGGACGGGAGTTCGATCGACGGCCATCATTCTTGGCGCAACGCTGACGCCGAGCTGGGAGGGATCGGATCTGCCTCCGGAACGGTTCATACCGTCCGAGGATGTCGCAAGTGCTGTGATCGGGATCTATCGCCTGTCCGATCGCACTGACGTAGAGGAGATCGTCATTCGCCCCCGCGACGGAGACCTTTGACGATCAGTTGAGCCGCGGATCGATGGGAAAGTTCGCGAGCACGGCGAATTCTCCGCCGAGTCGGCGGAGGCGTTTTCTCCAGAGCTCCTTTGGCGGATCCTTGAACACCGCGGCGGAGTCGGCCTCTGCGACGATCCAGCCTCCTGCCTGAATTTCATCGTGGAGTTGCCCGGCGCCCCAGCCTGAATAGCCTAGGAAGAGTTTGAGATGTTGACCGGTGAGTGACTGCTCTCGATGAAGAGCCTTCAGCGTGTCGAAGTCGCCACCCCAGCCAACACCGTCCATGACGGACGCTGTCTCGGGAAGATCGAGGCGGTGCAGAAAATGAAGGGTGTCGGGCTGAACCGGCCCGCCGAACGACAGGCCTCCTTCAAATCCGGCGAGTTCTCCGCTCAGAATATCTATCTCTACCTCGATAGGGCGGTTGAGTATCAGTCCGAACGATCCGTCCTTCGTGTGCTCACAGAGCAGCACGACCGCCCGAAAGAAATTGGGATCCATCACGGCTGGCGGCGCGATCAGCAGTGTTCCGGGTCCCGGCGAATGGTCTGATAGTTCCATGGGTTGTCAGCGCCTTGTGCGGCAGCGGATTCTTTAGCCGGAACGCTGCTCTTTTTGGAGTGCCCGATGTGCTCCGCACCACCAGTCGGAATCGCGAGTAATGGTGGATACGGAGATCGACGAGAAATGCGGCACCAGGGAAATCAGAAACTCCGGCAGTTCACTCCAACGGTTCTGGATTATCGTCTTGGCGATCTGGTCCGCAGCGAGCCGGCTCCAGCGCCAGTCATGTCGCAGCTTCTCCGACTTCTTCCAGTAGTTCCGCTCGTCCCACACCTGCGCGCTCTCGTCGATGATCCGATAGATGTCGCGCAGGTTGAAGACGAGGAATGCACTCATGTCCTTTGCCTCGTCATCGAACGCCGATTTCTGCGCAAGCAAACGTAGAACCTCCGCGCACGATCGCATGTGTTCGTGCCGCGCTTTTGCAGGCGTATCTGTCTTTATGAGGCGTGCCATACCTGTCGTGGGACTGATCAAAGATACGTCACAGTCTCTCACGGATCCCCGATCCTCCGCGTACCCTCGCATTCCCAAGGGCCGGGCGCAAGGGCCGGGCACAAGGGCCGGGCACAAGGTCAGAGAGCGGGTGCAGGCAGGTCACACGTCATCCTTGCGCAAGCGAGGACCCAGCCGACAACGGCGGTAACTCCAATGGATCCCCGATCAAGTCGGGGATGACGTCGCGGCTGTCATCGCTCCAATGCATCCCCGATCCCGCGCATTCCCTCGCATTCCCTCGCATTCCCTCGCATTCGCAAGGGCCGGGCGCAAGGGCCGGGCACAAGGTCAGAGAGCGGGTGCAGGCGATCCGGAGACCACGTTTCGGCCCAGAATGACACTCGCCTAGCGCAGCAGCACCATGTTGCGCGTCAGCCGCTGGTCATCGGTCCGCAAATCATACACGTACAACCCGCTGGCCCAGCCCGTCGCATCGACCGAAATCTCATGACGCCCCGCCGGCATTGTCGCACTCACGAGTGAAGCGACCTGACGGCCCAACACATCGTAGATGACGAGCTGGACATCGCCGGCCTGTGGCAGCGAGTAAGCAATCGTCGTAGTCGGATTGAAGGGATTCGGATAGTTCTGATCCAGCGAGAACTCTGCGGGCACCTCGCCCTCATCCTCGATGGCTACAATTTCCGGCGCTACACTCACGGTCAATCTCACCGGCGACATCTCTCCGACAAGGTCGCCGCCGCTCGACAACTCCACATCCCAGAACGTGCCCCACGATCCTCCGAGACCCGAGAAAAGGTGCGACAGATTCTCGTCGGCATACTCGGCCAGGCCCGTGACGATGGTGTTGCCATCCGCGCCGGCATTGGATGCTCCTATGTGGATGACGGACGGTAACGGCGGGATATCTTCGTCGCTGAGGCTTACATCGAGAAAGCGAAGCGGATCGTTCTGAAATACGTCCTGATTCGGTCTCGTGTCTACAATCTCCTTCGAGAATATTTCTGCCCCGGGCAAACCGGCGTCATCTTCCCATACGTGGATTGTAAAATCCCGGGGCGACTCGTCGACCGGACCGCCGGAAAACTGGTTCAGGTAGTAGATCGGAAGAGCGACGTCGAAGAGTGTCATCCGGCTCGAGTCCGCAATCTGAAAGCGCGTTGTAAAACGCTGCCCGGCCGGAACACTGAAGTAACCACTGGCAACACCGGCATCGTATTGTGTCGTCGCCAGCGTGACTTCCGAGCCGCCACTCCACGTTGCCGTATACGGGTAAATCGCACGATCACTGGTCGTTGTAGGGCCGATCGCTCCGCTCGATACGGGCTTTACGTGAGCGAGAATCAGCGTGAGCCGGTCCACCATCCCCGGGAAGCTATGCGTCTCAACGGCCGGATCGAGCTGAACGCTAAGGTCTCTTATCTCCACGGTGCCATCCGCATACTCGGCGATCGCACGCAGTCCAACCCGCCCCAGCGTGAGACTCTCGATCTGGCCGGGCTCGTTCACCACGCTGATATCCAGAGAGAAGTCCTCAACCTGGTCCCATCTGCGGTACATCACACCGCCGCCGCGGGCGGTATCGCGTCTCGCCGTACTGCTGGCTGTGCGGCCATCCACGATCGATCCCGGGTCGATCGTCGCTCGCGCATTCGCAAATGTCGGCTCACTCAAACCAAGATCGGGATCGGTCGACAGCCCCGTTCCATTTAACAGGGTCGCTGTGTGAAAGTCGACGAGCACACTCTCGAGCGAGAGGCCTACCGTACCCAGGGCGTTGTTGATTCCACTTCTTCCGTTGGCGTTATCTCTCGTAATCGCACCGACAGTCAGCGGGTCGGACCTTTGCCCGAGATACGTCATAATCAGCCCTGCACGCTGGTAGTCTATGATTCGACTATCCCAGTAAAACATGGAACGTTGTTGCTCAGCCGTCATCGCGAGGTACGTCATCGATCGCCCCGAATATCCGTTCACGATCTCGGCATATTCGGACAGGCCCTCGTTGATAAAAGTCTCTTCACTGGTGCTGTAGTTCAGGTGAATCAGGTGCTGCAGTTCGTGAGCAGCGGTGCCCAGTGCTCCATCGTTCACACCTCCTCTTCGAAAAATCCCTTCATTTGAATCGAGGTGTAGCACGTCCCGTCCATTCCCGGGTCCGCCCGCGGGCAGGTCAGCGCCGGTCACGAATCCCGCGACGTAGCTTCCGTCAGATCTCGAATCATCGATATCGTACAGAAGGATATCTGTCTTTCCGTCACCGTCGACGTTGGGCGGGTCACCGAAGACCGCACGATTGTTGACGACGATTCCAGCCGAAGGGTTGAACGATCCCGCAGGTGTTGAGGTCGCCAGGCCGTCCATCAACGTCTGTGCATCCGCCGCCGTCACATGGCCGTTGCCGTCCGGACCATCCGATTCGCTTACCGCAAGCCACACGTTGGCGACACTGCTCTCTGCCATGAGAATGAAAGGTCGGACGAGCCACTCGCTCGTCGTCAAACTCAATTGCCTGAAGTTGACGGTATCGCCGACCGCCAGCGCGTCGAAGGTCTTGGACGGGTGGGGTAGCAGACCGGCAGCTTTCAGCCGATGAAACTCGTTGATGGCGGCGATCGCCTCCGGCGTTGAGTTCAGCATGTCCGTGACATGAATGATGCGCGGCTGGTCCTCAGATACACCGGCGTTTGTTCGCTGCTCAGGTTGAACGGCCTGCTGTGCCGCTGCCATCCACACCGGGATCGTCAGTGCAACCATCAATACGATTCGTCTCATTCGGCTGTGAAGAATTTGAATATGAAGAATGACGGAGAGATCGGTACGCGAGGGTAAGTAATCCCGGAAGCTGATTTGCCGGGGACTTATTGTGCCGACCGTTGATCGTTCCGCTCGGCCTGTGTTACCTTCGCGTTTGACCCGATTGCCCGGTCACGTAACGTCCAGCGTGACATCCCAAGAATCTTTGTGACCCCTTGATATGCGTTTTGTTCGCGAAATCATGTCCCTCCCGTCAGGGACCGCGTTTCTGGTCTCAATCGTCTTCATCTGTGCCGGCTGTTTGTCGTCGCGTGCACCCGTTTCTCCCGACACGCTCATCGTCGAAGGAATTGCCTCCGTGAGGGGTAACGAACCCTTCACAGAGATGATGATCACGACGGACGGCAGAAACTCGTACGTGCTCACCTTCAGTTCGAAAGAGCTCCGGTCCGAGATGCAGCGAATGGCACCCGGCCGATTCCGCGTTGAGGGGCGCCTCTACAAAGACTCATGGCAGGGGAGAGCGTGGGCTCATCTCGAAGTCCTTTCGTGGGACAAGACGGTCGAGTAGCCGTGGAGGTACGAGCGGGTACTGGCTCCGATTGAGGCTAGGCAGGCCCGCGAGAGTCACTTCCGCTGAGCACTCTGCGCCACGGCACGAGGCCGAACGCTGCTGCACCGAGTCCGAAGACAAGCAGCAGCCCGAACTCCCACGGCAGCGACTGAGGAGTCCAGAATTCCCACACTCCGAACAGGCAGCCGGCGAGAACCAGCAGTCCACCCACGCGCGCCCACTCGTATGGAAGGGGGTAGTGGCGATACATGATGACGCCGAGCACCAATGCCATGACCGCATATGCCGCAGCGGTTGACCAGGCTGCTGCGATCATTCCGTAGGTCGGCACGAAGGCGGCGTTCAGAACCACGGCCACAAGCCCGCCGGCTACCGTACTGTGTATGAAATACCGCGTCTTGCTCGTGATGTAGGCGCCGGCAGAGAAGTTGTAGTACCACCCCTGAAAGAAGTATGCGACAAGCGCGATGGGCACGACACTCAGCCCTAGCCAGTATGATCTCTCGATCAGGGTGCGCCCACCCGGAAGTGGAATCGCGACCAGCTCCTCCGCGAAGAAAGAAACGCCGAGCAGCACGAACAGGGCGGCAACGGTGAACAGCGTAAAGATGCGGGCAAACAGCGGTCGCGCGTCCTCGTCTTCGGCATGCTGCAAAAAGAACGGCTGCCACGCGAATCGAAACATCTGGACGAGAAGCATCATGAAGATGCCCAGTTTCCATATCGTGCCGAACGTTCCGGCCACATACTGTCCGTAGACGGCGTCGGTAACCTGCTGAGCCGTTTCGGCAGTCACGCCGCTTGTCTTAGTGGCAACGGCGCTCGCGCGATCGGCCAGCTGGGCGGTATCGATTTGATCACCATATAACCGGAGCACGTTCTCGCGGCTCATGCGGCCGAGGAAGAACAGGTTGACGCGGTCAGTGAGAGCATAGCCGAGTCCGCCGGGGAGAAACGGAAGCGCGAAGCCAAGCATCTTCTTCCACAGGGCGACATTGAAGTGCGGCCGCAGCAGACGCACGTACAACGGCAGGAGCAGAACAATCGACAATGCGGACGCGGACAGATTCGCAACGAAAATGGCTTCGATACCCCAGTCCAGCCCAACGATTAGGAACACGTTGAGGCCGACGTTCGTGACGATGTTCGCCAGTTTGATCCCGGCGAACATCAACGGCCGATTCGATAATCGGAGCTCGGCAAACGGAACGACGCCCAGCGTATCGAGAGTGAGAATCGCGACGGCGTAATAGACAAGATGAAACCACCGGGCCTCAATGCCGATCGTCGCGACCACTGCCCCTTTCATCGAGACGAGCACGAGTGACAGGAGGACGGACGTCAGGAGTAGCGACCACGTGGCAGCGCTGAACGCCTCGCGCGCCTTCTCTCGCCCTTCGGAGCCGGATGCGAACTTCAGATACGCCGACTCAAAACCATACGTGTACACGATGTTCAGGAAGACGAACGCCGTGTAGATCAGAATGACGACGCCGTAGACATCCGGGGCGAAGAACTGTGTGTAGAACGGGACGAGAAGAAACGTGATGAGCCGGCCCACCACGGAAGAGATCCCGTAGATCGCTGTCTCGGACACCAACTTCTTTACGCGCGGTACCAGGCTCATCGGGCGGCTCCTTCGGAATCGATACTATCATCGCGTTGGTCGAACATCGGCCTGGGTTACCTCATTTCGCCAGACGAAGCTCCATCGCATGGGTCGCCACCACGTAGCTGTCGAGTCCGAGTCCACCGATCTGGCCGACGCACGCCGCAGCAATCATCGAAATCTGACGAAAGGGCTCGCGAGCAGCGACGTTCGAAATGTGCACTTCGATGACCGGCGTCTCGATTGCAGCGACGGCGTCGCGCAGGGCCACGGACGTGTGGGTATAACCGCCAGGATTGAACAGGATCGCATCGGTGTCATCCCGGGCCGCCGCGTGGAGTCGATCGATCAACTCGCCCTCGTGGTTGCTCTGGTAAAACGAGAAACTCACGTTCGGGAACGTCTTTGCGAGCCGATCCTTCAGTGCGTCCAGCGAATCTTCTCCGTAGATCGCGCTCTCGCGCTTGCCGAGGAGGTTCAGATTGGGACCGTTGAGCACGAGTACGTTCATGATGGGGTCTCCCGGTGGCTGAGACATCTGTCAAGGTATCAAAAGTCGCGAATTCAGGAGTCGATATTGATCGCAAGGCCATCGTAGGCGAGAGAAATACCTTTCGGCAAACGTGCTTCGGCGGTCTCGTGAAGCACGCTGTGCGTCATGTGAACGAAGTACGTTTGTCTTGCCCCGATACGCTGCGCGACATCGACGGCCTCCTCGATCGTAAAATGGGTCGGGTGAGGTCGGTCGCGAAGTGCGTCCAGAACCAGGACGTCCAGATTCGTCAGCATCTTCAGGCTTGCATCAGGGATGTTATTCGTGTCCGTGACGTACGCGAAGTTTTCGATCCGGTAGCCGAGCATGCTCATGTTGCCGTGGTCGACCTCGACGGGAAGAACGTGAATGCTCTTCGCTGAGTCGTAGCGGCTGTGTACGGCGAACGGTTCGCTCACTGTTCGGAGCTGAAGATTTGGAATGCCCGGATACGATCTCTCCCCGAAGATGTATCCGAACATGTTTTTCAGGACGGCGGCCGTGTTGGAGCGAGCGTAGCAGGGAATCGGACGTTCGGTGTCGAAGCAGAACGGCCTCAGATCGTCCAGGCCAACCACGTGATCGAAGTGATGGTGCGTATAGAGCACGGCGTCGACGCGTGGTATTCGGTACGCGATCGCCTGCTGACGAAAGTCGGGTCCGGTGTCAATAACGACATGGACGCCGTTTGTCTCGACATAGCACGAACATCGCAGCCGTCGATCGCGCGGGTCGGAAGACGTGCACACGGCGCAGGTGCATCCGATCACTGGAATGCCGGTCGAGGTGCCTGTGCCGAGCAGTCTGACCTTCATTCGGTGTCACTCGCCGAAGTCGGCCGTATCAAGCTCGACTTCGTTCTGATCTTTCCAGGACGATTCGAGGGCTTCGCGCACGGCGGGACGCATGAATACCGTGTCCACCGGGAGCGATTTCAGGCTTTGTGCGAGTATGGCGAGCCGGGATTCGACGGGCTGTCGCTTGTTCAGAACGATAACCTGCTCTTCGTCTATGAGGCAGAGTCCTCCGCGGAATCCTCCTCGTTCGATGCGCACGTCTACACCCAGGCGGCGGGCCACATCTTCAAGCTCCCTGAGTATCTGCTCTGCCTTCATGGTGTAATTGTTTCGGTTAGTTCTCGGCCTTCTTCGGCTGGGGTCTGCCCGCCGGCCGTCCCTGTTTCCTCGGCGGTGTTCGCGGTTTGACCGCACGCGGGCCGCCATCTTTCCGCTCGGACCGGGGAGTCCCGTCGGTCTTGGCGGTTCTTTTCGGAAACGTAATGTCGTTACCGGCCCGGTCAAAGAAGCTGAACTTCATCGGATCGATGTCGTCGTTGCTGACGAGGTGAATCCGCAGACGATACTTGAGGCTCCACTTGGTAAGCTGGCTGGGCACGTTGCGCGTCAGGAAGGCAGCTGTGAACGGATGAACGTGCAGCGATAGTGGCCCCTTCTTGCGGGCCGCCCTGAATCGCTCAAGCCACTTCTCCATCCGGTTGACGACTTTGTCCGGCGTCTCGAAACGACGCGGGTCTTTCTTTTTCTCCACAACTGCTTTCGGCAGATCCTGAGGCACTGCCAGTTCTACTTCGGCAGGCTTTCCGTTGTCGGTCACGGCGTCCCCCGTCGAAGTGCTCGTCGTCGTAATACTTGGTCGAAGTCGTTGTCGTGTGATCTGCACCAGTCCAAAGTCACTCATAGGGAGGACCTTTGTAACTGCGCGATCCTTCCTGAATTCCCTTCTGAGTTCATCGAAAACCTTGCGTCGATTCCGGTCATCCCGGAGGTCGATGAAGTCGACGACGATGATTCCACCCAGGTCGCGAAGTCGCAGTTGTTTGGCGATGGCTCGTGCAGATTCGAGATTTACGCGCAGCGAGTTTTCTTCCTGGCTGAGGCCTTTTCCGGCGCGCCCCGAGTTCACGTCGACGACGTGCATGGCCTCTGTGTGTTCAATAATCAGGTACCCGCCTGACGCGAGGTTCACGCGAGACTCGAAGGCCTCCTGAACGGACTTGTCGATCTTTGCGCGGGCGAATATGTGTTCGGGTCCTTTATGGAGTTTCACTCGTGGAGCCACGTGAGGTGCGACCGCATGTATGTAGTTCTTGACGTTTCGGTGTAGTCGCGGGTTGTCGATGAGAATTTGTTCAAACTCTTCGGAAAACAGGTCTCTGATTATGGATGAGACCATACTTACGTCCTCATGAAGGAGGACGGGCGGTTGCGCCTTCTCCTGCAATTTCTTCTCGATGCGTCTCCATTTCTCGAGGAGAAGTCGCATGTCGGTGTCCAGCGCCTTGGCATTCTGGCCATCGGCTACGGTCCGCACGATGAGTCCGAAACCCTTCGGTAGCAGGCTCTTCGCGAGTGCACGCAGGCGTCGTCGTTCCTTGTACGACTGGATCCGCCGGGAGACGGCCACGTAGTCGCCGAGGGGCACGAGCACTACGAATCGTCCGGCGAGGGAGATGTCGGTGGAGACGCGGCTTCCCTTATTCGAGATCGGCTCTTTGACGATCTTCACGAGGATGGAGCTGCCGGGCTTCAACAGGGTCTCCAGACTGACTGGTGGCTGCGCCTGCTTCTGCTTGTTATCGCCCTGGGACTTCTGGTTCGCGGTATGTGCAGGGCGGCGCTGTGCGGACCGTCGGCGGTGTCTTTCTTCGGCAGTCGGTCTCGATCCCGAGCGTTTTTGCCGGTCTTCGGACTTTGGAGCCTGGCCGGCACCGTTCCGTCGTCTGCCGTGCAACGGGCGATGGCGACGGATGCGCTTGTGCGGGCTGGCCGTGATCTTCGTTGTGCCGACTTCGGGATGCTCCGCGCTCAAGAACTCGTTGATGAGCGGGAGGTTGTCGGACAGATCAGAGAAGTGAAGGAAGGCATCGGACTTCTGTCCGATGTCTACGAAGGCCGCCTGAATGTTGGGGAGGACGCGTCGGACGCGCCCTAGAAAGATATCGCCGAGGGTACGTTCGTTTTCCGGGCCCTCGAAATACATTTCAACCAGCTCGTCTTTCTCGACGATGGCGATACGCGTCTGATCCTTCTCTGCGTTGATGACAATTTCCTTTGCCATAAATCCATAATGTGCGCGGTCCGGCCGAAACGACCGTACTCAGGGGGGCCATATGGGGGCAATGCAATGTGCCGGTCAACAGACGCGGGCGGAGAGTGCGAAGAGAGTTGGCCTGACAGGTACAGACCGGGTCGCCCGACAAATACCGGAACGATTTCAAGGACGACGTTGTGTCGACGCAAATGAGGTCGTTCGGGTCTGTTAATCCGGCTCGGCCTCGTAGGCTGAACCGCGAAGTGCTTGATAAACTGTGAAAGTGTCGAGAGCAGGCATGCCACCGAGCGTATTTCGCTACGGATCCACATAATTGCTGGACCAGGACTGCCGGCGTAATGCATGAGTGAAGTCTCGACCGGGCTTCCTTCGAAGCCTTACTCAAAATCTCTGTGGTGCAACCAACTCTGGTGGCTGCACTTGCTGATGCGTCACCTCGTGGTCAAAAAAGCCACGGGCTTCGCAACGGTGGGGTCGACTCGGAAAGTACGATCCGGATGTGCCTCAATCAAGACACGCTGGATGTTAATCAATTGCTTGAACTCAATTCCAGGCGCGTCGCAGCGGTCCGAGCGGCCCCTTTGGCGTCCAACTTGTATCCTTCCGAGGGGGCGAAGGATCCCGGGGACGAGGTCGATTTAGGAGAATATCTTTGCGTCGACTTCGTCGGGCCGTGTATTTTCGCTCGCTCGTATCATTGGCTCCCCCGCACTCCGAGGGTCCGATGAACAGGCCGGGCGCCAGGGATGAGTATCGAACAGTGCCGGGTTTTCATAAGGTCGTTGAGGTGGCAGAGCCATATGCAGGATGTGAAGCAACAAGTGGAGCCGGTGAAGGCCCGTGGGCTGGAAGGCGTCGTTGCACTCGAAACCTCGATCTCGTTTATCGACGGCCTCAAGGGGGAACTGATCTACGCCGGATACGACATTCGGGAGCTTGCCGGGAAAGTTTCGTTTGAGGAGGTCGGCTACCTGCTGTGGAGAGGGAGATTACCGAATCGGCGGGAGCTCGACGAGCTGATGCTTCAGTTGCAGGCCGAGCGCACACTGGCGCCCATGATCATGGATGTTCTCCGGGCCACACCGGAGGATGCCAATCCGATGGCCGCGCTGCGGACCGCCACGTCCGCCCTGGCACATTTTGATGCGGAAGCAGATGTGGCTTCGGCGGAGGCGAACTATCGAAAGGCGCTCCGGCTCACGGCACGAATGCCAACGATCGTCGCTACGTTCGATCGCTTTCGCAAGGGCCGCAAGCCCCTGAAGCCCATGAGGACCGGGTCGACCGCCCACGATTTCCTGTATCTCCTGAATGGTGAACCACCAGGCGAGGCCGCGGAAAAGACTTTTGATGTATGTCTCGTCCTTCACGCGGAGCACGGACTGAATGCGTCGACGTTCGCCGGCAGGGTCATCGGAGCGACGCTGTCAGATCTTTACTCGGCCGTAAGCGGCGCGATCGGGGCGCTGAAGGGCCCACTCCACGGAGGGGCGAACATTGAAGTGATGAAGACGCTGCTGCAGCTCGACGCATCAGGAAAGCGCCCGAGGGAGTTCGTGCTAGAGAAGCTTCGCAATAAGGACCGGATTATGGGCTTCGGCCACCGCGTCTACAAGACACTCGACCCGCGGGCCGCCATTCTGCGCGACATGGTAGAAGAGCTGAGCGAAGAGCGCGGCTCGCGCAAGTGGTACGACATGAGTGTCGAAATCATGGAAACCATGGAAAAGGAGAAAGGACTGTATCCCAACGTCGACTTCTTCAGTGCGTCAGTCTACTATATGCTGGGCATCGATATCGATCTGTTCACTCCCATCTTTGCGATGAGTCGTGTTACGGGCTGGACGGCGCATCTTCTCGAACAATGGAAAGACAACAGGCTCATCAGACCGCGGGCCGAGTACGTGGGAGCGCGCGGGCTCACTGTGGTACCGATTGACCGGCGATAGCTGTCATGCCCGCCGGTGAATCCCCTTCATTTCCAAGTCACCGCGAATTATTAACTTCGGAACGCATGTTTGAGGGGGACGACGGAACTTTCAGAAATTTTTGAAAGTTGGGTCCTTCAAGCTTTTCTGATTCCACGGGTCAATGTTCAGATATGGCCAGTTCAGGTAGGAAGCCAAAGTCGCTGTTTGATTCTCCCATCGTAAGGAAGCTGCTCACGGGTATCACGGGCCTTGCGCTCACGCTATTCGTGATCATCCACATGATCGGGAATCTGACCTTTTTCAGTGCAAACCCCAACGCGTACAACGAGTACTCACATACGCTGCTGAGTCTCGGGCCGCTCCTGTACATCGTCGAGCTCGGCCTGGTGGCCGTCGTGCTGGTACATATTGTGCTTGGCGTTCGGATCTACCTGGGCAAGCAGGCGGCGAGGCCCATCGACTACGCGGAATATCACTCAGCGGGAGAGCCAAGTCGGCAGACGATCAGTTCGCGGTCCATGATTGTGACCGGTGTGATCCTCGGCGCCTTCCTGGTATTCCACGTCATGTCGTTCAAGTACGGGCCGGGGCTCGCCGAAGGCTATGTGATTACGGCTGATGGCGTGATGATGCGCGATCTCAAGCGCCTGATGGTCGAGACCTTTCAGAACCCGCTATTCGCCTTCGGGTATCCAGCGATCATGATTCTGCTGGCGTTTCACCTCAGGCACGGAATCTGGAGTGCGCTGCAATCGCTGGGAGCGATGAGCCCACGTCTGACGCCGGTCGTCTACGCAGCCGGCGGGATTCTGGCTGCGCTTATTGCGATCGGCTTCCTCGTGCTGCCCCTGTGGATTTTCTTTAGCGGAGGTATGAGCTGATGAAGTTGGATGCGAAAATCCCCGCTGGGCCCCTGACGGATAAGTGGGACAACTACAAGAACTCCGTTCACCTTGTTAATCCTGCCAACAAGAGGAAGTACACGGTCCTGGTTGTTGGTACCGGACTGGCTGGAGGTTCGGCCGCCGCCACGCTCGCCGAACTCGGCTACAACGTCAAGGCCTTTTGTATCCAGGACTCGCCGCGACGGGCACACAGCATCGCAGCCCAGGGGGGTATCAATGCTGCAAAGAACTACCCGAACGACGGCGACACGATCTGGCGCTTGTTCTACGATACGATCAAGGGTGGCGACTACCGGGCCCGCGAAGCAAACGTGTATCGTCTCGCACAGGTGAGCAACAACATCATCGATCAATGTGTGGCTCAGGGTATTCCGTTTGCACGCGAATACGGCGGCCTGCTCGACAATCGTTCGTTTGGTGGTGCGCAGGTGTCCCGAACGTTCTATGCGCGCGGACAGACCGGGCAGCAGCTTCTGCTCGGAGCCTATCAGGCGATGAGTCGCCAGATCAACGCAGGCAAGATTGAGATGTTGACCCGGCAAGAAATGCTGGACCTCGTTGTCGCCGATGGCAAGGCCTGCGGCATCGTCACGCGAAACCTGGTAACCGGCGAAATTGAGAGACATGTCGGAGACGCCGTACTGCTCTGCACGGGTGGCTACGGAAATGTTTACTACCTCTCGACAAATGCGAAGAACTCAAATGTGACGGCCGCGTGGCGTTGCCACCGACGCGGCGCGCTGTTTGCCAACCCGTCCTTTACGCAGATTCACCCGACCTGTATTCCGGTGTCAGGCGACTACCAGTCGAAGCTCACGCTGATGAGCGAGAGCCTTCGCAATGACGGGCGCGTATGGGTGCCGAAAACGAAAGGTGACAAACGTCGCCCGACGGACATCCCGGAGGACGAGCGAGACTACTACCTCGAGCGCCGCTATCCCAGCTTCGGAAACCTGGTGCCACGCGATGTTGCGTCGAGAGCCGCCAAAGCCGAGTGCGACAATGGTCGAGGTGTAGGCGAGACGGGGCTGTCCGTGTATCTCGATTTTGCCGACTCCATCCAGCGCCTTGGCAGGGATGTCATCGAAGAACGCTACGGCAACCTCTTCGAAATGTATGAGCGCATCACGGATGAAAATCCGTATCAGGTACCGATGCGCATTTTCCCGGCCGTCCATTACACGATGGGAGGTCTTTGGGTTGACTACGAATTGATGAGCACGATTCCGGGGCTGTTTGTACTTGGTGAGGCAAACTTCTCGGATCACGGCGCCAACCGACTGGGGGCCAGCGCTCTCATGCAGGGTCTGGCAGATGGATATTTCGTGATTCCTTACACGCTGGGCGCGTATCTGGCCGGGGCAGAAGCCGGTGCCGTTACGACCGAACACGCGGCGTTCGCGGAGGTGGAGGAAGAGTCTACCGATCGTATTCAGAAGCTCCTGGCCATTAACGGAAAGAAGACCATCACGGAGTTCCACCGTGAACTGGGCCAGATCATGTGGGACTACGTCGGGATGTCCCGCGATCGCGCGGGTCTGCAGAAGGCCGCTGCCTCTATAGGAGAGCTTCGTGAGGAGTACTGGAAGAACGCGCTGATTCCCGGACGCCACGACACGTTCAACAAGTATCTCGAGTTTGCGGGTCGTCTGGCCGACTACCTCGAACTCGGTGAAGTGATGGCACTGGATGCACTGGACCGTGAGGAGTCTTCTGGCGGTCACTTCCGGGAGGAGCACCAGACTCCGGAGGGCGAGGCGCTTCGCGACGACAAGAATTTTGCAAACGCGTCGGCGTGGGAATTCACAGGTGACCTCTCCAGGCCGAAACTACACCGCGAAGAGTTCGTCTTCGAGAACGTCAAGTTGACAACACGCAGCTACAAGTAGCCACCGATTGAAAATCGTTATCGAGCTATGGCAGACACTATGACGATCAACCTGAGGATCTGGCGGCAGGATGGGCCGAAGGATCGTGGAGCGTTCAGGGACTACACTGTGCCCGATGCAAATCCGCACATGTCGTTTCTGGAGATGCTCGACGTGTTGAACGAGCGACTGATGAAGTCCGGCGAGGAGCCCATCGAGTTCGATCACGATTGCCGTGAGGGTATATGCGGATCGTGCGGAGTCGTCATCAACGGAACGGCGCACGGCCCGTGGAAGCGAACAGCGACCTGCCAGCTGCACATGCGGGAGTATCATGACGGCGATACCATCGTGATCGAGCCGTGGAGAGCGCAGGCATTCCCGGTGATCAAGGACCTCGTTGTCGACCGTACTGCGTTCGATCGGATCATGGCGGCCGGTGGCTACGTGTCTGTGAATACAGGTGGCGCGCCCGATGCCAATGCGATTCCGATTCCGAAGGCAGTGGCCGACGTCGCCTTCGATTATGCGTCGTGCATCGGTTGTGGCGCGTGTGTTGCCGCCTGCCCGAACTCCTCGGCATCCCTGTTTACCGGTGCCAAGATTGCACAGCTGGCGCTACTTCCGCAGGGTGAGCCCGAGCGCCGCCGGCGCGTGGTCCTGGCGGTCGATCAGATGGCCGAAGAGGGATTCGGAGATTGCTCCAACCATGCCGAGTGCGAAGCCGTCTGCCCCAAAGGAATCTCCATTTCGGCGATCGCCTCCATGCGGCGCGAGTACCTCAAGGCGATGGTGGCTGGGGAAGCGTGATCGGCCGCGCTCGACCCGTTCCCGTACCCACCTACGACCGTATCTTGAGTTGCTGACCGACGGCGATCTTCGTTGAACGAAGGTCGTTCCACGTCTTCAACTGGCTCACCGTCACTCCGTGCTTCGCGGCAATCCGGCCAAGTGTGTCGCCTCGCCGGACATTGTAGATAGTGACCTCTCCGGATGCTGCAGCGTCTGCCGAGAGGATCAGCTTTTGTCCCGGGTGGATGACAGAGCTCTTGAGGTTGTTCCACGCTTTGAGCGAGCTGACGGATACCCCGTGCTTCGACGCAATCCCTGCGAGGTTGTCTCCGCGTTTGACCGTGTACGTCGTAGCGCGACTCGACGCATCCGACTCGACATACAGATAGAGTTTCTGCCCGACCTTGATTCTGCTTCCCCGGATGTTATTCCAGGAGCGGAGTTGCCGCGCGGATGTCCGGTATCGCTCGGCGATCTCCCCGAGCGTGTCTCCCTTGCGTACGGTATACACGATTCGGGTTCGGCCCGCGGGCGGTTGTGATCGCTTCGCAGCCCGTTGTTGAGTCTGGCGTTTTTCGTTCTGCGACTGCTCGACGAGTCGTGCAGCGGTAGCGGGGATGTCGGTGGCCTCGGAGGCCGCAATGGGTCGGACCAATCGAGTCCCGTATCGCACAGTGACACCACCCTCAGAGGCCAGATCGCCACTCGCCGGCGCACCGTAGTCGCGCAGCGGAACGGCCAGCCGTTGACCCGGCCGGATGCGGGAATTCTTCAGCTCGTTGCTATGCATCAACTGACGCCATCCAACGCCATATCGGGATGCAATTTGACTCAGCGTCTCTCCACTTTTGACGACATGAACATCGAGCGGCCGTCGAGCCGACTGTGGCAGTTCACCATAGGCCTCAGCAAACGCGTCGTATGTGCCATAGGGAATCCGGACCCAGTAAGGTGTCTTCGACGGAGGCAACGTGGATCGGCGAAGCTCGGGATTCAGCGCACGAATCGCCGCCTGCGTTGAACCGGTCATCTCAGCAATCCTGGCCAGACTCAACGCACCGTACACGGGCACGTGGTGGTACTCGTAGGCAGGGCCCGTTTCGGTCTTCTCGATCTTGAAGACGTCGGGTTGTGAGATCACAAGTGCCGTTGCGATGAACATCGGTACGTAATTGCGGGTCTCCCTGGGGATGTAGCGGTACACGTCCCAGAACGTGGCCTTCCGTCCGAGGTCCCGTTCGACACGGCGCAGGTGACGGCGGAGCTTGCCCGGACTATAATTGTATCCGGCGAGCGCCAGATGCCAGTCGCCGAACATCTTGTACAGATCCTTCAGATGCCTTGCGGCGGCACGCGTCGACTTCTCCGGGTTCATGCGTTCGTCCACCCAGTTGTCGACGCGGAGACCGTAGTGTTTTCCCGTTGCACCGATGAACTGCCACATGCCTGCGGCACGCGCCCAGCTCCGGGCTCTCGGGTTAAGCCCGCTTTCGATCATGGCCAGGTACTTCAGTTCGTCGGGTACACCTTCCTCAGCAAAGATCTCCTCAATCATCGGCAGATATGTGTCCGACCGGGACATCCAGCCGTGGACGTGTCGCTCGGGCTCACGCATCAGGTAGGTGATACTCGATTCCACAAGTCGATTCATGGTCATCGGCACCGTCGTCGAGACGGGTCCGAGATTATTCAGGAGACTCACATCCTCCAGAAGGGGCTCCGAAAGCTCATTCATGGAGGCGAACATCCGCGTCCGAAATCCAAAGATGTTGCCGAGTGCCGGGGAGAGGGAATCGGTGGTGCCGTAGTAGTCCTCGTACTCTGATACCACGCTGCGAAACAGTTCTCGATACCTGGCAAGCGTGTCAACTCCGCTGGCCCGCGAAAGCCGCAGGAGGTCCTCAAGCGCCTCGTCGATCAGGGCCTCGACACTGCTGCTGTCCGCACGTGCATGTGCTGCAAGGATTTCGGCCTGCGACCGGTAGATGCTGGACATGAGCGAAAACAGCTCCTTCCGGGTGAAATCCTGCTCGTCAAGGGCTTCGTCGTCTGCGATTTCACCATCACCCGGGATTCGCTGGACGAGATCGATTGCGCGATCTGCGTCATCAGTGGTTCCGCTGGTCTGGGCCATGCCACGCGGAGGGAGACTGAGGACAAGTGCTGCAAGGAATAACCACGGATAGTACGTGCGCATGCTCTGGGGGGGTTAAGAAAAAGGGGGGGCGCTGGGCGCGTGTCGGGGTGCCCAACAGGGAAGGAATCGTCGTCGTCCGGTCAGGCTATAGAGGGATGTTACCGTGTTTCTTGCGAGGATTATTAACAACCTTGTTTTCAAGCATTCGAAGTCCGCGTGCAAGGCGCTCGCGCGTCTGCGACGGCAGAATCACGTCATCGATATAGCCGCGTTCGGCGGCGACATACGGATTCGCAAAATGACTCTGGTAGTCGTCGATGAAGGCAGCTTCGGTCGCCTCGGGGTCCGGCGACTCGGCAATCTGCTTTCGATAGATTATTTCGACGGCTCCGCGGGATCCCATCACCGCAATCTCAGCCGTCGGCCATGCGAAATTCAAGTCACCCCGAATATGCTTTGAGTTCATGACGTCGTACGCGCCACCGTATGCCTTGCGCGTAATGACGGTCATCTTCGGTACGGTGGCCTCGCAGAATGCATACAAGAGCTTTGCGCCATGCCGGATGACTCCACCCCATTCCTGATCCGTACCGGGCAGGAATCCGGGGACATCAACAAAGACGACAAGCGGGATATTGAATGCGTCGCAGAATCGTACGAATCGGGCGCCCTTGACGGCCGACTGAATGTCCAGCACGCCCGCCAGCACGGCGGGCTGGTTCGCAACGATCCCGACTGATCGCCCCTCGATGCGCGCAAAGCCGACCAGGATATTCTGGGCAAAGTCGGCGTGGATTTCAAAAAACGACTCGGCATCCACGACTCGACTAACAACGTCGTGCATGTCGTACGGCTTGTTCGGACTCTCGGGGACGAGCGTATCGAGCTCCATCGTGTCCGATTCGGACGGAGGTCGGTTCTCGAACCGGGGTGGCGCGTCCTCGCAATTCTGTGGCAGATAGCCGAGCATCTCCCGAATCGCAAGCAGGCACTCCGCGTCGTTCGGAGCTGTGACGTGTGCGACACCGCTCTTTCCGGCGTGTGCATCTGCGCCGCCCAGTTCTTCGGAAGTCACATCTTCCTGTGTCACCGTTTTCACAACGTTCGGTCCGGTGACGAACATGTAGCTCGTTCCGCGCACCATAAAAATGAAGTCGGTGATGGCCGGGCTGTACACGGCCCCTCCGGCACAGGGTCCCATGATCGCCGAAATCTGAGGGACGACACCGGATGCCAGTGTGTTCTGCAGAAAGATATCCGCATATCCACCGAGCGAATCGACCCCTTCCTGAATGCGGGCGCCGCCTGAATCGTTCAGTCCGATAATGGGCGCGCCGTTATCCAGCGCCAGCTTCATGATATCGATGATCTTCTGTGCATGGGCCGCACCCAGCGATCCGCCGAATACCGAGAAATCCTGCGAAAAGACGTAAACCAGTCGACCGTCGATCGTGCCGTAACCGGTTACGACGCCGTCGCCGTACGGACGATTCTTCTCCAGACCGAACTTGGTGATCTGGTGGCGGACGAACATGCCCATCTCCTCGAAGGAACCCTCGTCGAGAAGTATCTCGATTCTTTCACGGGCGGTGAGCTTTCCTCTTTCATGCTGGCGATCAATACGCTGCTTGCCCCCAGCTTCGAAGGCTTCCTGACGCCGGGAATTCAGGTCCTGAATCAGATGGCTCTCTTGGTCGGTCATCGCCTGGGCCGTGGTGAGTAGGGGTACTAAAGGTAGTCGCCAGCTACGGCGAGCGAAAGATTGTCATCAGCTACCCGCTTCCTTGACGCGGAAGCGAGATTCGACCGCATTTGTAAACGCGACCGCCTCGTCACTGTAGATATTCACCTGGAAGCGTTTGAAGACGCTCTCCGCAATGACGCGAGAAGCCTGGGGCCAGCTCTTGGAGTGCTGAAGCTCGTGGAGCACCTCTATATACGTTTGCTCATCGCCCTCGAACAGTTCAGCGATGAACGTGTCCCGGTTGCGGGTGCCGTCTCTGCCGAGTGTCCGGAATTCTATTTCGCGCTCCGAGACGTCAGGGTCGCCAGGCTCCGCTCCGGCGTGGTACTTCTGCCAGAGCGGTTTCTGTGATTCTTCCTCACTCGGACTCGATGGCCGGGGTGTGGTAGACGGTCCATTCACGGCGGCGGCGGCCGGACGCTTTTCCGACTCCGGTCGCACCGACAAATCCATGTGAGCCGAGAGAGGTTTCGCCGAGGAGACGATGGGCTCATTAAGGTTCTTCTGAAAGCGTCGCCACAGGGGTACATTTCCCGGATCCGTTTCGGCGTCTGGCGCGCTCTCAAAGATATCGATCTGTCTTTCTGTAAAATCTTCGTCCTCCGGACCGGCCAGGAGGTCTACGATTTCCTGGACGTTGACCGAGGTCAAGCTGGCAGCACGCAAAGACTCTGCCGCCGTAGTCTGTTCGACATCATCGAGGAGAGCGGTCGCGACTTCGATCGGAACATCACCTTCAACACCGGCAGTCGCCAGCAGCGATACAAGGGTTTCAAGGTCGCGATGCCACTCTGTTCGGCCGAAGTCAAACGTGATCGTGTCGTGAGCGCGGTCCACCATGGACATGAACTGATCACGATCGAGTTTCTGGGCACCGCCTTTTTTCAGGGCGCGGACGACGGCAGCCCTCAAAGGAAGGCCTGCGTGGTAGAGGCTCATCCGGGCGATTAGCTCAGGCTGGTCGAGCGTGTCGTCTGAGTCTCCAAACACGGCAGACACCAGGCCGCTTCGGGGCCGAACCGTATGCTCAATCGCTCTTCCGGTCGCCTCCCGAAGCACTTGCTCCCATTCTTCAGCCGGTACGACGGCGTTGGTGAGGGAGGTCGCAACATGCCGCTCGAAGGTTGCAACGGTATCCTCGACATTGTCCGTCCAGCGCAGATGCTCCGGGTGAGCCGACTTGAGTTCAGCGGCAGCTGCCTTTCTCGCGAGGTCGGCCGCATAGAGACCTACCGGTTCGGGAAGAGTACGGGCCTTCAGATCGGCCAGGGTGTAGGCTCGGTCTGGCGGGCAGGATTTTAGCAACTCCGCATGGAGTGCCTCGGCGATCGATTCGAACATCGGCAGGTGGGAATCTGTTCGACAAAGCGGGCCAGCGTTCGCGGGATCGCTATGTACGCCGGAACCGCAAGAATGTTATCGATTCTCTCTAGTTATCGCTGGTCATAATGAACAGCGGCTTCTGGTAGAATGTTTTGTAGTTGGGCCTTAGTCGGTCTTCGTTGTAGTATTTGTAGACGTCGACAACCTTGTGCGGGCTATTGACAACTTCGAGCGATACGGTATCATAAACGCCGTTGCGAATGCTTACCAGTCGGCCAGAAGTGCCTTCGAGGACCAGGTCCAGCGCAAGGTTTCCGAACGCCATCGGTACAATTGAATCCAGCGCGTCCGGGTCTCCGCATCTCACAAGGTAGCCGAGCCTCTGGTTTACAACGTTGATTCGCCGGCCATTATTGTACTTGGGCGAAAGCTCCTTGAGGCGCGTCGCAACCCGGTCGCCGATGCCTCCCAGTTTGCGATGCCCGTACTGATCCACGTCAGAGCCTTCGAACGACATGCTGTCGTCGTTCTTGATTTTTGCACCCTCTGACACGAGGACGACGGAGTAGTTGCTCGGGTGACGAGTCCGATCATAGGACAGCAATTCGGTAAGCAGTTCCATGTCGAACTCGCACTCGGGGATCACACATCGGTCGGCCGCGCCAGCCATGGTTGGCAGGAGTGCGCTGTAGCCGGCGTAGCGACCGAAGACCTCGAGCACGAGGAAACGTTCGTGCGAACCGGCAGTCGTCCTTAGAGTGTGCGTGAGTTCGATCGTCCGTGTGACACATGTGCCGAAACCGATGCAGTAGTCGGTACCGGGCACGTCGTTATCCATAGTCTTGGGGATCGCCACCACGTTGACGCCTTCCTTATGCAGTCTGTAGGCGTAGCTCAACGTGTCGTCGCCACCGATCGGGATCAGAAAGTCTATTCCCAGCCACTCGAGGTTCTTGAGAACGTCCTCGGTGATGTCGTTGATTTCGTCCGAGTACTTGTCCTGAAGATGCGGGGGCACGACGGCACCCGGGAGTTTGCTGGGTCGCGTTCGCGACGTGTGGAGAAACGTGCCACCTGTTCGTCCGGCGCGGTTCACGATTTCCTCCGTCAGAACACTGAAGTTGTCTGAGTTGTCGGCGTCCTTGTCGCGAACCATGTCAACGAGCCCTGCCCACCCCCGGCGAAGTCCGATAACACGGTAGCCTTCGCGGATTGCCCGTACGGTGACAGCACGAATAGCAGGATTGAGTCCGGGCACGTCGCCGCCACCCGTGAGAATTCCGATTGTGCCCTTCATGATGTTGCTGATTTTCAATCTCTGATTTTCGGTGCTAGCGACTCCAACCAACTAAACTAAGCATGGCGGCTCAGAATCACATCCGGTCGCAGGCGCGAGTATGGGTATGCAGGACGCACTATTTTGTCGTCGTGTCGGAGCACCCACCTTGCTTCCTGTCGTCATCATGTCCTCTGATCTAGCGCGAGCATTTAGTCGGCACGTAGCCTGGACGAGTGATTCACCCATCGGCGTGGAGGTCTTGTCCGCCGACGGCCCGTACATCCATCTGTCGGATGGCAGCAAGCTGGTTGATTTCATAAGCGGCATCGCAGTGTCCTCGGTCGGTCATAGGCATCCGCGCGTGGTCGAGGCCATTCGCGAGCAGGTGGATCGGCATCTTCATGTAATGGTGTACGGTGAGTTTGTATTGCGCGCTCAGGTTCGGTTTGCCGAGCTGCTGGCCATCCACCTTCCGCCGGCCCTTCAGGTCGTCTACTTTACGATGTCCGGCACTGAGGCAAACGAGGGCGCGCTGAAGCTCGCGAAGAAACACACGGGTCGGACGGGTCTCGTTGCATTCGAGCGATCGTATCACGGTGATTCACACGGGTCGCTTTCGGTCACGGGACGTGACGTGTACCGTGCGCCGTACGAGCCTCTGCTTCCGGGTGTGACGTTCCTTCCGTTCGATGATATGACGGCGCTGGATGCCATCTCCGAGGAAGCGGCGTGCGTCATCGTCGAGCCGATTCAGGGAGAGGGAGGGATTCGGGTGCCGTCGCACGACTGGATGAAGCGGCTGCGCGAGCGATGCACAGAGACCGGCGCCCTGTTGATCTTCGATGAGATCCAGACGGGCTTCGGCCGCACCGGAACCCTGTTCGCCTTCGAGGGCTTCGGTGTGGTTCCAGACATCATCACATTTGCCAAGGCGATGGGAGGGGGAATGCCGCTGGGTGCTTTTGTGGCGAGCGCCGGGATCATGGCCACCCTGCGCGATAACCCGCCCCTGTCTCACGTGACGACGTTCGGCGGCCACCCGGTGTCGTGTGCGGCTGCGCATGCAGCACTCGAAGTGATCATCGACGAACGACTCGCTGAACGAGCCAGTACTATAGAGCAGCGCGTGCGAGGGGCCCTCGGGCACACGCGGATTCGTGAGATTCGCGGCCGTGGTGCCATGCTCGGAATGGTGCTCGCAAGCCGGGAGATTACAGAGACCGTTGTACGCCGATGCCTCGAAAGGGGGATTCTACTGGGGTGGACGCTGCACTCAGATTCACTCGTTCGAATCGCGCCGCCGCTCAACATACCGTTCGACTTGTTGGACGAAACGCTGGTCACGATCTGCGCGGTACTTGATGAGGTAGCGTAGCGGCCGATACTGGACGGAACTAATTGGATGGACTCATGACTCACCTGCGCGACAAAGTCATTCTCGCTGCGGCGATCATTCTCATAGTCGGAGTTGCCGGCTGCGTCAGCACCCAGAAGCGGTTCGACCGGGGTGTGAAGGCGGAGCAGGCGGGACACTACGAAGAGGCCGCCGGACACTACATTCAGGTTCTTCAGAAAGAACCCGATTGGGAAGAGGCACTGGTCGGACTGCGTCGCACCGGCGCGATCGTAATCGAGAATCTTCTGGGAGAGGCATCACGACTCGAAGATGCCGAGAGGTATGTTGAGTCCGCCAACATGCTGGATCGCATTTCCGCCTTTCATGCGCGCGCGAACTCGGTACGTGCGGATCTGCAATTGCCGCCCGATTTCAGGAATCGGCGAGACCGTATGGAGGACCGTGCGGTGCGCAAGCTGCTCAGCGAGGCGGATCGCGCCCGGCTGGACGGCCACTGGGCCAAATCACTCGGGCTGTACGACCAGGCGCTGCAGCGGGGTCGCCTGACAGCGGCAGAAGTCGCGGAGGTCCGGGAGTCGCGCGTCCTGGTTCTGGCGGGCTGGTCCGAGCAGGCGCTGAGGGAGCGCTACTACAGGATTGCGTTCGACAAGGCTCAGCAGGCTCTGGATCTGGTCGGCGTAGAACACACACTGTCGCAACGCTTCTCCCGGGTGCAGGCTTCCGCATTGGAGGAGGGCTCGCGATTTGTCGCCATGTTGCCCGTGGCTGCGACCGAGGACGTGCGCCGCAGAACCGGTACGCTCTTTCTTTCCGATTTGAACGACATACTGGCGTACGATCACTGGGCGACGCCTCCACCCTTTGTGCTGGTGGCGGATCCGGTGGAGGTACGTCGGGAGATTCGATCCATGCTGGGCCGGTCCGGTCGGGTGGTCACGAAAGGCGAAGCTGTGGCAGTCGGCCGTGCGATGGATGCCGACTGGGTCTTTGTAGCGGATCTGGTCCGCTTCGATCGCGACCAACGGGAGCGGGATCGTGATCGCGTCAACGTCAAGACGCGTGGTCGTAGTCCGCTCGACACGAGCTACGTCTTGCGCAAAGTGCGCGTCCTGTATTATACGCGCGTCGAAGTACGCATCTATGACGTACGGTCCGGGCGAGAGCTTTACGACGGTCGGGTAGACGCATCCGCTGAGGATGGATTCGAGCGAGGCGAGTACGCGGGCGACTATCGAGACCTTGACCTCTCGGGTCGCGAGTTGTCGTACTTCGATTCGGAGGAGATCCGTCTTCAGGAAGATGCGCTGGAGGAGGCGATGGCGGATCAGTTGGCTGCGAAGGTGGCGGAAAGGGTATATTCGACCATGCTTCGCTGGATTCCGTAGGAACGAAGGACGTTCGGTATGAACTGGGTCAAGACCACGATTGTCGACGTCGCCGTGACGGCCTGTATCGTCGCGGCTGCCTTCATGGATGTGGAGTGGGCACGCTGGGTGATCTGGATTTACACGCCCTTTATTCTCCTGCTAAAAATCGGGGCATTCTTCGGACCCACCGTAGTCAAGAAAGGCGCGGCCAAGAAGGAGGAGGCACCCGAGTGGTTTTACCACCTGCTCTATGCCGCCAACGTTGTATTGCTTCTGGCGGCGCGCTGGTGGTTGGTTGCGGGCGGTTGGGCCGCCATCTGGCTCGTCTCTTATCTCGTGCTGCGAAGAAAGTAGGCGGTCCGTGGGTGTCCGCGAAGTGGCTGATTGCAGACAGGTGGACACGAGTCGATGCTGAGAACCTACTACACGTACAGAGCCCTTTCGGCAGAGTGGGACGAGGCCCTGCGTGGCGACAGCGTAGCTGCAATCTATTCTACAAGGAAGAACGAGGTGTCGATCGAGCTGGCGTCCGGCGCGGCACTCGTGTTTGGGTCTCGGGGCGCATTCCGCTACCTGTTTCGTTCTGATCGCTCCGGACGACCGCGGAGAAATGTGACGGGCCTGATGAATGACGGGGTGGGTGCGCGGCTGTCGGCTGTCCGTGTGGCGACGCGCGACCGTGTCCTGTCGATCGATCTGGCCGATGGACGCGAGATTCGATTCATGCTCTTTGGCGGCCGCAGCAACATGCTCCTCGTCAGGGAAGGCCTTGTCGTCGATGCGTTCAAAGATGCAGTCCGGCTTCGAGGCAAGACGGCTCCCGATTCGAGGCCGGCCGCACTTGTCGATTCTGCCGACAGATTCCTCGGGCTGGCCCGCGCTTCGAAGACACCGATCAAGGCCGTCACCTCGGGATTCAAGTTGTTTGACGCCGTCCTGGCGCGCGAGGCGCTTCACCGCTCCGGTATTTCGAAGGATTGCACGGTCGAAGAGGCGCTTGAGTCAGGAGGGCACCTGTACGAAGTAGCGCGCGAAATCGAGAGTCAGGTGGAGACTGCGAGTTCGGGTCGAATCTATAGACACGAGGACGGGACGATCGTCTTCTCGTTGATCGAGTTGAGCTATCTCGAGGGACACGAATTCGAATTGTTCGATGATGTGGATTCGGCGGTACGCGTCTGTTCCAGAATGATGTTGCGCGAAATGCGATTCTCGAAGGAGATCGGTCCGATTCGCAAGGCAGTCGGCGACCGGTTGCAGAAATCCGAGAGGAGATTGAAAGAGGTGCGGAGTCACCTGGCGCGGCCATCGCGCGCCGACGATCTGGAACGCTACGGACATCTTCTGATGGCGTCGGGCAGGGGTCAGGAGCAGGGGATCACGAAGCTCGAGATGCCCGACGTGTTTACTGAAGGAGAGACTGTATCGATACCTCTCGACGAGAGTCTGTCGGTCATGACAAATGCTCAGCGGTACTATGAGCGTGCACGAAGCAGCCGGGAGTCGCGACGCGTCGCGCGGGAAAGACTCGACAGGGCGAGCGACGACCTCGAGAAATTGCGCAGGACCGCCGCTGCTCTTGCACTGGTCACCGACATGGATGGTCTCGGCGAGTTCAGAAAGAAACACGCAGACGTGATCTCATCCAGAGGTAGTGCGGCCGCGAAGAGTCATGTACCATTTCGGCGCCATGCGCTGGCGGGTGGCTTTGAGGTTTACGTGGGGCGGAATGCTCGAGAGAACGATGAACTCACGTTCGGATTTGCACGGAAGTTCGATATCTGGATGCACGCGCGCGGTGTCGGTGGTTCGCACGTGGTGTTGCGGCTTCCGGGTCGGGAGTCAAAACCCGGTACTAATGTGATGGAGGCGGCCGCCTCGATAGCTGCGTACTACAGCAAGGCGCGCGGGAGCGAGCTCGTGCCCGTGATGTACACTGAGCGCAAATACGTTCGCAAGGTTCGTGGTGGCGATGCCGGCAAGGTGATCGTCGAGCGAGAGCAAGTCGTGATTGTCCCGCCGGCACTGCCGTCGACTTAGGGTCGGCAGCGGCTGACCGATGCTCACCTCTGGGCGTGTGGGTGGAAGGGATCGCACGGTGGCCGATAGTCGTCGGTTTTCGTTGCACGTTCGTTTGTCGGCGAGCGTCACTATTTTCCGGCCGCACCGGAATACCAGCAGAGGCAATCGGATATGTTGTGGTGGGAGTCAATCGTGCTTGGTCTTGTCCAGGGGCTGACGGAGTTTCTTCCGATTTCATCGTCGGGTCACCTTGTCCTGATCCAGTATCTGTTGGACATCTCAGGCGGTGCGGATGTGACGTTTGAGGTGTTCGTGCACTTTGGCACCGTTCTCAGCATCCTGACCGTGTATCGGCGAGAGGTCGGACGCATGGTCGTGTCCGTTCTCGATGCCGTCCGAACGCCCTCGACGGTAGCTACCGGCTACAGGGAAGACGAGTCCTTCAGAATGGCGATGCAGATTCTTGTCACGATGATCCCGACCGGGGTTGTCTACGTGCTGTTCAAGGACTTCCTCGAGGCCGCGTTTGGTGACCCGAGACTGGTTTGCTGGATGCTGATTCTGACCGGGATTCTGCTTGTCCTGACGGTACTGCGAAAGGACCCGAGTGGCGACATGACGGCGCCGAAGGCCTTTATCGTTGGAATCGCGCAGTCAGCCGCAATGATACCGGGGATTTCCAGATCCGGCGCCACCATCTGCACGGCGCTGTACCAGAACGTGAATCCCGAGCGTGCAGCCAACTTTTCGTTCCTGATGTTGCTTCCGGTTGTTCTCGGTGCCACCCTTATCAAAGCACTGGAATTATTCGAGTTGGGTATTCAGGCCGAATGGGTGCCCATATTGCTCGGTACTCTGGTGGCCTACGCGTCAGGCATTGCGGCAATCAAGATTCTGCTTAGCGTGATACGCCGGGGCAGATTGCAGTACTTCGCTATCTACTGCTTCCTCGTCGGCGGAATCGGCCTCTGGCTCATCCAGGCCTGATTCCCGCGGGTTTTCCCTGCTCCCCGGGCACAATTGCGGGCCGTCGAAGCCCCTTCGGATCTGCGAAAATAACTGGCTTTATCGGGTGGATCCGGGTAGAGTGACGGCGCAGCCAGGTCGCTCCCGCCTTGATCCATTTGAGGCGCTCCGGTACTGCTGCGGCGACCTGTCGGGCCAGGCGCAACGCCTTAAGAATTGGCTGTCTCAGTCGAATAATAGGGCAGTTGTAATCTCAATTTGATACGCCGTCCGGACGCCTACCAGCCGGTTGGCAGGCGGTTGTTCGCCGACCCACGATTATGAAGTTCAAGATCTACGTTGTTGACGACGACAGACACTACGCCCGCATGTTGAGCTTCCGGCTGGAGAAGAACGTCGATCATGACGTGCACGTCTTCAACCGCGGGGAGGAGATGCTGGAGCAACTTTCCGGCGAGCCCGACATGATCCTGCTCGACATCATGATGCCGGGCATCGGCGGCATGGAGACCCTCCGGCAGTTGAAGGAAGGTCATCCTGAAGTTCCGGTCGTGATGATCTCCGCCCAGGGTGTGATCGACGTTGCTGTCGAGGCGATGCAGGCCGGCGCGTACGACTACATCGCCAAGGGGCAGGACGAGCTTGTGAAGCTCGACGCCGTCGTGAAGAATGTTCGGGAAAAAGTTGCGATGGAGCGCGAGCTGAACAATCTCCGGGGAGAGGTCAAGAAGCGCTACTCGATCAGCGGACTTGTAGGGGAGAGCCCCGTCATGCAGCAGGTTTACAAGACCATTGAGAAGACGCTGAAGGGAGATCTGACGGTAGTCGTCCAGGGCGAGAGTGGTACAGGAAAGGAGCTGGTCGCTAAGGCTATACACTACAACTCCGCCCGGAAGAAGGGTCCGTTCGTAATCGTCAACTGTGCGGCCATCCCGCGTGAGCTGATGGAGAGCGAGCTCTTCGGTCATGAGAAAGGATCGTTCACCGGGGCACACGCTCGAAAGATTGGCAAGTTTGAACAGTCGGACGGTGGTACGATTTTCCTCGACGAGATCGGAGAGCTGGATCTGGATCTGCAGGCCAAACTTCTTCGGGCGCTGCAGTCGTATGATCTCACTCGGGTAGGCGGCAATGAGACCATTCACTTTGACACTCGCGTGATCAGTGCGACCAACCGCGACATCATGGCGAGGATTCGGGAAGGGAAGTTCAGGGAGGACCTTTACTACCGGTTGTTCCAGTTCCCGATCACGCTACCTCCGCTGCGCGAGCGTGGCCAGGACATTCTTCGATTGGCGGATTATTTCCTGAAGGAATACATCTCAAAACATCCCGAATTCAGCGGGAAGCACCTCTCGTCCAGCGCAAAGCGGTCAATTCTGGACTACGCCTGGCCGGGTAACGTTCGCGAGCTCAAAAGCGCTGTGGAACGGGCCGTTCTCATCGCCGACAGCGACGAAATGCAGGCCGACGATCTGATGTTGTTTGATCGCGTCGCCGTATCGCCGTGGATCGAGCGTGCCGTAATGGCACGTGCGGGTGAAGGCGGAGCGGTCGGGATGCAACCTGACAGGCCTCCGGTCAGTAAAGGTGCTGGAAGCAGTCGGATGCCCGCCTCGGCGGTGGTTCTTGGAACCGACGAGCAAGACATCATGTCGCTTGACGAACTCAAGAGGCAGGCTGTTGAGCGTGCCTATCAGCTATGCGAAGGCAATGTGGATCGTGCCGCGGTAGAGTTGGGAATTGGCCGCGCGACGATGTATCGGCTGCTGAAGAAATACGATATCATGCAGTAGCTGGCGTTGACCCCGGGGACGTGGTGATCGCCGATCAGGTACACCATGCGTCTCACATCTTACGAAAAGGGCGTCCAGCGGGAGATCGAGGACTGGCAGCGGACGGAAGGTTCACTCGTTATGCAGGCCGTCAACTGGGCCATGCAGCCGCTCGACTGGGTTGTTCGACAGGTGGTTTCTCCGGAAATCGAGGAGCAAGCCGATCAGATCGTGTCCCAATTCCTCTCGATCATCAATGATGCATCGGAGTGGACCCACAACACCGAGGACGTCATCGCGGAGGCGAAGGCCCTCGGGCTGGAGGTGGAACAGATCAGTGATCTGAGAAATCAGTCCATGGAGAAGTTGGACGAGCTGGCGCAGGGACGCTTCACGGAGAACGTCGTGATGGCGGCCATCGAAGGCGGCGGCGCAGGTCTGGGTGGACTCGTTTTGATCGCGGCGGACATCCCGCTGCTGTTCGGGATCAACCTCAGACTCATTCAACAGATCGCCGCGTGCTACGGATTCGAGTTGAGTGGCCCCGAGTTCCAGCCGCTTGTGTTGTCGGTATTCAATGTTGCTGCAACGGGAGGGCGCGAATCGAAGAGCAGCGCCGTCCGGGAGATCAGCGTTGCGGCGGCGGCCTTTGCGAACGATCTCGAGTACAAGGGCCGCGTCCGTGGATCATTCAAAGATCAGAATCGGCATGCCCCTCGCGAGATTGTCAAGAACGTCCTGGGCCGAAAGATTGCTCAGGCGATACCGATAGCAGGTGCTGCAGTCGGGGCCGGTGTGAACTACTGGTTTACGACCGAAACGGCGAACGCGGCGTATATGCTGTTCAGAGCTCTTCACATCGAGCGCAAGGACCGCGTCTAGGTCATCATTCATCATTGGTGGGAAGTTCGCGGGCCCTTGTTTCGCCCACAACGGCAGCGGGCTATTTTCCTTCCGCTTCGGACTCCGAGCCCGGAATCCGAAAATTTCAGTCGAACACGCGGTTCTTTCATGCCCCTTGTTGCCATCGTAGGTCGTCCGAACGTCGGCAAGTCGACCATCTTCAACCGACTCACGGAATCACGTGCGGCGATCACGCACGATGAGTCCGGCGTGACACGCGATCGGGTGTACGGCAATGCCATCTGGAATGGTGTCGATTTCGACGTCGTGGATACCGGGGGGTACGTCGAAGCGTCGACCGACCGGTTTGAGCAAGCGGTAAAAGAGCAGGTCGAGATTGCCGTCGACGAAGCTGACCTGGTCTTGTTTGTTGTGGATGTAAGGGCGGGCGTCACGGACCTGGACGATCGTGTGGCAGCGCTGCTCCGGTCATCGTCCAAGCCCGTAGTCGTGATGGCTAACAAAGCCGACAACGAGAAGCTCAGATGGGATGCAAGTGAGTTCTATTCGTTCGGACTCGGTGAGGTCTTTCCGGTCAGTGCTACCAATGGCACCGGTACGGGCGAGTTGCTTGACGACATTACGCGTCAGCTGCCGACTGAAGGAGCGTCGGTGGCGAAGTCGTCCGGTCCCAGGATCGCCGTCATCGGGCGCCCAAACGTCGGGAAGTCGTCACTCGTAAACGCCTTGCTGGGCGTTGATCGGACCATCGTTACTGAGGTCAGCGGGACCACGCGTGACTCCATCGACACGGTGATGAAGTATCACGGCCGTGAGATCACGCTCGTGGATACCGCGGGACTCCGAAGGAAAGCCAGGGTCCGCGAGAATATTGAATTCTATTCCGTGCTTCGTACCGAGAGAGCCATCCGGGAGTGCGACGTCGCCATTCTGCTCATCGACGCCACCGATGGATTGGAGGCCCAGGACATCAGAGTGTTGAAGGAGGCGGAGCGCCTGCGAAAAGGTCTGTTGATCGGAATGAACAAGTGGGATCTGGTGGACAAGGAGACCAATACGGCACGGGATGTGGAGCGTGCCATCCACGACAGATTGCAGACGCTCGATTACGTGCCGGTTGTGTTCATCTCGGCGCTGACCAAGCAGCGAACCCACAAGCTGGTGGATCGGGCGCTAGAAATTGTTGATGAACGTTCGAAACGAGTACCGACCAGCAAACTCAACGATACGATGCTGGCCGCAGTCGAACGGTCGTACCCGCCGACACACCGGAATCGGTTTGTTCGAATCAAGTACGTATCGCAGGTGAGTGTCGGCCCGCCGGTGTTTGCCTTCTTCTGCAACTATCCGGACGGGATACGGGAGTCGTATCGCCGGTATCTGGAAAACCAGATACGTGATTCGTTCGGATTCGAGGGTGTCCCGCTTTCAATCGTGTTTCGGAAGAAGTGAGGCGGGCGTCCGGCACCTTTAATATCCGTTGAAGATGTTGCACCCGTCCAGAAAGACAAAGTCAACGTTGATTCTTGTGTGACGGTCCCTTCAGAAAGCGATCCAACTGCCACGCGCTAATCGCAATCTCTGAATCTCGTCCAGATCTATCTGACGTGCAACAAGATCTCAAGGGATGATGCAAGGATTGCACATTTGACCTGGGCCCGGCTGGAATTTCATTCAAAGCTTCGAATGTCAAAACCCGTGGGCAGCAATTCCAGTCCGACTACACGGAGTACAGATGTATTCTATCGTATTTCCCTTTGACCTCGTGTTCTCCTAAGTCATCAAAGTAGATATCTCCGTTTTGAGATATCTGGTCTCGCACCGCTCGGGACAATAGCAGACGCTTTCCAAGAACGTGGGCTGCACTACATATCCGGGAGGCCGTATTAATCGTATCGCCGTGGTACGCGATCTCCCTTTTTGAGATACCGACCTCGCTGATCGTTACTTCTCCCAGGTGCAGGGAAGCCTTGAATGATGGGACGCTATTGTATTTGGTGAGATAGTAGCCCTTTCGACGCTCCACCATTGTCTCTGCCATGAAGAATGCATTCACACAATTGCTGTTCATGAGACCGTACTGTGGTTTCCACACAACCACAACTTCATCACCAACGTACTGAAAAACCTGCCCCCTTGATCGCGTGATCGCAGCATCGATATCCTTGAAGAAGTCTCCCAGCAAGGAGCTGAATCGTCTTGAACCGAGCTGCTCCGCCAACGTGGTCGCATCATTCAAGTCCAAAAACATGAAGATGCGCTCCTCGATTCTTGGTTTGTGATATCTGCCAGTTAGATAATTGAAGAGCACACCTTTTCCGAAGAATGACTTGAGTTGCCAGACGACTGTCGTTGCCAGCGTAAGGGACAGGATGTAGAGCACATTGACGTTCGTCAGGAAGTATTTCGTACTTATGTCGGCGAAAACCAGCGGGTCGCGAAGTGCCATCGAAGTCATTCCGATCTTGTTCAGATAGAGAAGGAGGACTCCGTAAATACCTACGAGGCTGACGGCGAAATAACAGGTCGTTCTTACCAGAAGGACGATCGAATAAGGAAAACGGCCGGCGAGCGGGTGGGAGAAGGCGATTTCTGCAGATCCCACGAGAAGTCCGATCAAGAAACCAGTCCACATTGTGTAGAGGACTGTTTCCGAAGTGCCCCACAACATGTGCGCCGCAGCACCAATCAGCGCCAGTGATATTCCGAACTTTATACCCAGGTACAAATAGGTCCTTAGTTCAGTCCAAAAGGTATGTCCCAGCATAGCAGCCTCACCGAAAGGCAATTTGAGTCATGTCTGGTTTGAAGTTCCTTAGTACTTCTGTGCACGCGCACCCACTGATCAAAACCTCCTCGTCACTGGCACGTGATATCTTGTCTGTAGGTCAGTCGTTTGGGATTTCTATCCTGATCGTAGTAGCTGATATACCACGTTCCATTCCTGTCGTAAATACTAGCATTTGTTCTGTTCATAACACCTCCTCCGATTACATATCAGTTGACCAATGTACTAGGAAGATCATGTGTCATCGTGTTGCAAGTAATGTCACATTACAGATCGATTTTCGATTTTTGACACACAATTATCCTTTCTATAAATATCATATCGCTTTGGCCAACAGCGAGCTAGACTGTCTGATGTTATCGAATACGTAATATCCGTTGAATACCCTGTTCCGCGGGCACGAAAAGGGTTCATTCAAGTTATTCCGGATAGTGTTAGATTTAGCGATCAAATCGACGCCGTCCTAATCATCAACTTCCTTCTGCCGCGATGCCAGGAACGCCTCTCAACACCGCGAAGAAGAATGAGCGCAAGCTTAACTTCTGGGAGCGGCTCTATCTTCCCGAGGTAGCCCGGGGTCTCGGTTACTCTTTCCGCAAGATGGTGAAAGAGCCGAGCTACACTGTGCAGTACCCGGAGGAGCAGTGGTACCCGCCGGACGGCTATCGGGGTCGCCCCGTTCTGGTCGAAGAGCACGGCCGTCCTCGCTGTGTCTCCTGCAATCTGTGTGCCCGCGCGTGTCCGCCGATGGCCATCTCGATGCAGTCGCAAGAGATTGAGGGACCCAAGGAGCGTGAGCCCGAGTGGTTTGAGATCAACATGCTCCGGTGCATCTATTGCGGATTCTGTGAGGAGGTGTGCCCGGAGGAAGCCATCGTGATGTCGAAGGAATACGACATGACGTTCCAGAATCGCGACGAAGCGATCTTTGGTCTCGATAAACTGCTTGTACCGATGGAGCGGATCGTAGACCGACTCGAGTTCCTGGAAATGGCACGCAACAAACAGTATGGCCAGAACTGGGACTTCCAGAAAGACAACAACATTCACAGCCTCAGGGACCGTCCGTTTCTGAAGTGGCTGGAAGATGGTGGTGCCACGGACGCTGCCGGATCCGCGACCCCGTGATGGTTCGTCGCGACGCGTCGCCGGGAGAGGACACGACATCCACGGAAAGATGGTGGAGGACGAGTTCTCCGCAGGAAGCGATGCTGGGTCAGCTCGCGGTTCTTGTCGACGAGGCCAACGCTCTTGCAACACTGCTGAAGGCGGTCCCGGATGAGATCATTCACGGTCGCCCTTTTGATGGTGTGCCGTCGATACGTGAGATGCTTGGCGGACTCGTCGATCTCGAAAGGGGAGTTCGACGTGCCAACCTTTCGCGGTTCCTGTCGGAGACGGAGGCCGAACTGGAGTCCGGCAATGTTGAGCCGGCCCGTCAGGAGGATGCCATTGATGTGGCTGAGATCCTGACGTCGTTGCGGGAATCGAGGGAAGAACTGATCGAGATTGCTCGTGAGGTGGCCCGTACGGCCTGGGATCGCACACGACGCCTTCAGGGCGAAGAAGTGACGCCGATTGAGTATTTGAATCAGGTGGTTCAGCACGACGCCCTCGTCCTGCGCCAGGTGGCCGAGCGCATCCACGAGTCGCTGCCGGCCGGCCTGCCCGGATTCACTGCGCACTGATCGGATTCGGTTCGGCGTTTTTCTATTTTGCCGACACATCGTCGGTGATGCATGTGCAGATCTTCCCACTGATTTGCACAATAATCGGGGCGACGAGCCGTTTTCTACGCCCGCCGACGCGCATTAACCTTCCGAGCATCCCCGTATGGCCCGTGGTGGTCAGACATACAGTCAGCTAGATACCTCCTTCCGGCGTCGAGACTTCGCGCCCCTGTATTTCCTGTACGGCGAGGAAGGGTTTCTGATTGACTCCTTGCAGGAGACACTGCTCCAGAATGCGCTCGAACCGGGCGAGCGCGACTTTAACCTTGACATTATCTATGGTGCCGAGGTGGAGGCACAGCAGGCCCTGGCAGTCTGCAGTGCCTATCCCATGATGGCGGCTCGTCGGCTCGTCATCGTGCGTGACTTCGAGAAGATGAAGGAGAATGCGCTGTTCAAGTCGTACGCGGAGCGACCGAATCCGACGGCCGTTGTGGCGCTTGTTTGTCGGGGGCGTCCCAATCTGAATGCCCACCCATACCGGGCATTAAAGGGAAAGGCCGTCTGGGCCGAGATTAAGCCTCTGCACGTCAACAAGATACCGGGTTGGATCGGGTCGTACGTCAAGTCAAAGGACCTGTCGATCACCCCCCGGGCGTGTGAGATGCTGGCCGACCTCGTCGGAACGGATTTGCAGGCGGCGACGGCTGAAATCGAGAAACTAACCTCGTTTATAGGGGAGCGGAGGCAGATTGAAGAGGACGACATCATCTGTGCGAGTGGACAGACGAGGGAGTTCAACGTGTTCGAGTTGCAGCGGGCCGTTGGCGAGGCGGACTATGAGCGGGCCGTCACCATTGCGGAACGATTGTTGCAACAAACATCTAATCCACGCGGGGAGTCGATTCGCCTTGTAACGATCCTGTCAT
>JABDKH010000007.1 GCA_013002345.1 Rhodothermales bacterium | reverse complement strand
GGAGTACCATGGCATCTCCCATGGTATACGACGCAGCAACCTTCGGGCTGAGTCGGGTTACGGACTGAACCGCGTCGACGCGGTAAAAGTCGAATCGTGCGCCGGCGACGAGTGCTATCTCCTTGGTGGCCTGACCTTCCCACTGACCGAACACGGCGACTTCCGGCTGATTCCCCAACCGATCTCCGTCCGACGTTACGTAGAACGATGACTTCGTCGTATTGGCGTCGAAGCTCGTACCGGCGGTCAGCGTGCCGGCCGATCCCATGAGGCGGGTGTACTCGACCTCCGCACCGTATCTGACGCCCAGAGTTCCGCTGCTGACGGGACGGGTCTCACCCGTGAGATCGTCGATGGGCCGAATCACGACGCCAAAAAGACGCATCCGGCTGGTGATAAGAGAGTGCGGATCCGGAATGAACTTGATGGTCGGGAGGAAGCTGAACTGGTTCGAAAAGTTGTCGCTCGATCCGGACGGCGACGTCGACCTGAGTGCGAGCGCCCCCGGGTTCAGCACATCGGAAAGACCGTTCCAGAAAAGAAAACTGTCGTGCTTGCGGTAGAGGCCACCGAGCAGCAAGTCCATCTGCAGCTTCGGGCTAGCTGTCCATCCCAGCTTCGCATATCCCTGATAAAGCCAGGTCTGTTGGAAGTTCAAGTAGCCGGTGTCTTTCCGGTACGATAGACTCACCCAGCCACCGAGGGACGGCCCGAGCTTACGCGCGTGATCGACGCGGGCGCCGGTAAACCAGCGGAGGTCTTCTCCCCCATCCGGCCAATTGGCTTTCCATGCACCGCGCCAGACATTCTCATAGGCGCCGCCATAGGCTTGCAGTCGCGTCGTGGGGCGTGCCGGATAGTCCTTTGTGATGACGTTAATGACTCCGCCCAGCGCACCACTGCCGTACAGAGCCGAACCCGGCCCTTTGAGCACCTCGATCTGCTCGACCTGGGTCATCGGCATGATGTCGAGCGGTACGCCGTCGGTATCGGGAGAGAGAAGCTGGGAGCCGTCAAGCAGCAGCAGTACGCGGCTTCCCGTGTTGTAGGCGAAGCCGCTCGATCCGCGCAGGTTGACCTGGTTGTCCTGCATCTGAAGGCCGGACACATAGCGCAGCGCTTCGTCCATAGAAACGGCGTTTCGCGCGTCAAGCTCTCGCGAGGAGACGACGGCGATGCTTGCCGGAACCATGCTCGCCAGCTGCGCTCGACGGGATGCCGTGACCACCACTTCCCCTGACTGGATCACAACTTCCGGAAGGACGAAATCGAGAATGACCGTCTGCCCGACCCCGGCGGTTATGTCGACACTCTGTCGACGATACCCGACGGCAGATGCCCGCACCGTGTAGTCGCCCGCCTGCGGCAGCGTGAGAACGTACGTGCCGTCCACGCCCGTGGTCGTTCCGACCCTTCCTTCGTCGACGTAGATGTTGACGCCGGGCAGTGCAAGTCCGGAGTCGTCGCGCACAAGACCCTGCACTTCAACACGTTGCGCGCTTACGCTTGTCGTCATCAGACCCATAATGCAGGCCAGAAACAGGCCTCCCAATATCCGTTGCGCCATGAGGTGTTTCACGGGAAGTCCGGCAGATTGTCAAAGTCCACGGCTATCGCTACGTCTACTGTGTCGTCGCGAGCGACAGTGAATATGCGCGAGTTCTCCTCGTAGATTCCCAGTGCCTCCCACGAGAAGGGGTCGGACGTCTTCTGTCTCGCAACGACGGCGAAGGGATATATACCGGCAGGTACGTCCTTCAGGACGACGGTCTGGTTTTCGACGCCATACTCGAGACGTTCACTGAACTCCAGTTTGTTCAGCTGCAGGAAGTCGGCCGTGTCGATGGGCACGAATCGCATGGCCACGAACCGCATGTCTACGATCGCATCACCCGCGGGCCATTGGCCCGTGTATTCGATGACGCCTCGAATTGAGCCGACGGACACGTCGATAGGAGGGGCGATATCCGAGTCGCAACCGCTTGAGGCGAGCAGTGCGATCGCAAGGACGAGAAAGACACCGACCCGTGGGCGGTCACTGCGTTCACTCGACGGGATGCCCGATGATCCGCGGGTGGGCATGGCAGCGCCGTATTTCGTTATCACAAATCCTCTACGATTTCGCGACGGTCGCCGAGCGACCAACGAACCACGTCGGTCGCGTCGATGATCAGGGAGATCCCGTTCATAATAAGAAGAATTCGTATCCAGTACGCGTACGAGCCGGCTGGAAGGACCTGCAGTCGAACGACAAGGTACGCCGCAAGCGGAATCCACAGAAAATGACCGAGTCCAAGGAGTCGCGAGAAGCCCGCACGCGACGTGATGGTGCCCATGAGGAGTATGTTGAGCGTAAAGACGGCGAGCGTGACGAGGCCTTCCTGCGCACCCGGCCAGAGGATGGCACCTGCGACGTTCACTCCGCTCAAAAGTATCAGCCAGACATGCACATAGAGCGGCATGCGCAACAGGCCGCGAGCGAATCGGATGAATGCCTTTGTCATCGACCCTGCTCCGGTATCTCACTTACATGCTGAATCGGTATACTCTGTCTCCGCGCCTTCAACGTTGTCGCCAGAGCCTGAAGATAGCCAGACGAACGCACCATGATTGTTGACGGGACACCGCGCAGGTCGATTTGGTGGAGTGATGACCACCGTGTGCTGCAGATCATCGACCAGCGACACCTGCCACACCGTTTCATCGTGGAGGATCTGGCGACCACGGAGGGCGTGTTTACGGCGATTCGCGAGATGCACGTGCGCGGTGCGCCACTGATCGGTGCCGCCGCCGGATACGGCGTGGCCTTTGCTGTTGCAGATGCGAAGAATGGCGCCTCGGCGGATGATGCCGCCAGGGCCGCTGCGGCGCGACTACTCGAGTCCCGGCCAACCGCCATCAATCTGGCCTGGGCTGTTGAACGCGTGCTGGCCGCCGTGCTCAAGGCGGAGTCGCCGGTCGAAAAGAAAAGTGCCGCGGACAAGGAGTCAGATCGCATTGTGGAAGAAGAAGTTGACCGGTGTCGGCGGATCGGCGAGTACGGGCTTGCTGTTGTCGAAGAGCTCGCAAGGGGCCTCGATCGCCCCGTCAACATCCTGACCCACTGCAACGCCGGCTGGCTCGCGTGCGTCGACTACGGGACTGCGACGGCGCCCATCTACCTGGCGCACGACCGCGGAATACCCGTGCACGTATGGGTTGACGAGACTCGCCCCAGAAACCAGGGAGCGCGGCTCACCGCCTGGGAGCTGGGGCAGCACGGGATCCCCCATACGGTCATCGTCGACAACGCGGGCGGCCACCTCATGCAGCAGGAGCTCGTGGATCTCGTGTTGGTCGGATCGGATCGCACCACGCGAAGGGGCGACGTCATCAACAAGATCGGGACGTATCAGAAGGCGCTCGCCGCATACGACAATGACGTGCCATTTTATGTCGCCTTGCCATCCTCGAGCATCGATTGGTCGATGTCCGATGGCCGGGCGGCACCCATCGAACAGCGAGACAGAGACGAGGTACGATACGTGCAGGGATGGGCCGATGGACGGGCCACCGAAGTCCTTGTGACGCCACCCGACAGCCCGGCAGCCAACTACGCATTCGACGTGACTCCGGCGCGTCTGGTGACGGGCCTTATCACAGAGCGTGGAGTCTGCGAGGCGGATCCGGAGGCGATGCTGTCGCTTTTTCCCGAGGCCAATACGAATGGATGAAACGGGATACATCCAGTTCGACAACCGCTCGGTGAAGGGCCCGCCACCCGAGGCGACGTTGATATCCGAACTGAACTACTGGCGCACCCAGTGCGTCGATGAAGGAATCATCGGAGTGGACTTGAACGGCACAGGTTTCGGAAACGTCAGCGTCCGTATTCGAGGAACGTCGCGCTTTGTCATTTCCGGAACGCAGACAGGCGCGCTGCGCACCCTTTCGGCGCGTCATTACACGAAAGTCGTGGATAGCTGCATTGACGCCAACCGGATAGTCGCCGTGGGTCCAATCTCGGCCTCGTCCGAAGCTCTGACGCATGCGGCGGTGTACCGTGCCGACGGACGGGTCGGAGCGGTCATTCATGTTCACAGCAAGATGCTCTGGGACCGACTTGTTGATATCGTACCGACGACCAACCGGGCTGCTGCGGCAGGGACGACGGCGATGGCGCGGGAGATCGAACGCCTGGTGTCGTCGATGCGTGGCCGTAGCAATATCATCGTGATGGGTGGACACAAAGAGGGGCTGATTGCCTTCGGTGCCGGACCCGCAGCGGCAGCAGAGGCGCTCTTCGCTACAGGTTGATTGCCGGCGCGAGACCTTCGGGTCCCTGGCGGCCTTGCGGATCGCATTAGATTGCTTCGCGTTGCTCGCAATGACGAGTGGTGCGGTCACCAAATCGAGCGCCAGTATCGCCGCCCGGCGGGACCGTTTTCCCTACCAGGTGGTAGACTATCGAGAACACGAATTCATATTGGGATCAAACCAGCATGGACCCGGAGTCGCAACCATACGCCGATCACTTGGAGCCGGTGCCTCCCATTTTCCAATCGACTGAAACCGGGCGAGCATTCGAGCGATGTGTGGCGTGCGACAGATTCCTTCTCGACGACACGACGCAGTACGTCATCGAAAAGGCGTTTCGCTCGTACGAGGGATTCGACGCGCGCGAAACGATCTTCGAGTATGCCCTCTGCGTCAATTGTCGCGACGCGCTCCTCGAGGAGTTGTCGGAAGAGTCGCTGCAACGCATGCAGGATTACTTTGCCTCGCACGTGGCCGTCGCGGAGCGGAGATTACGATTGATGGATTCCGCCCGATCCAACCCGGAGCTCGATCCCTGGATTTCCACCTGCATGATCAGCGGCGCACCAGTCCAGGAATTGAAGGAGTACCAGGTCTATTGCGAATGTCAGGGGCCCAACATGCTCTACTCATACGCCCCCTTCACCATCGGTGGCCCGGTGATGGACGAGATCGCGGATCTCCTGTCAAACAAGACGCTCGATGAACTCGACGGATTTGCCGACGACATCCTCGGATTGCCGCCGGAGCTGGAGGAGTTGTTCACGCGTCGCGTGGTGCTTCTCTGACCCGGTTTGACTGACCGAAAGACCGTCCGCGTCCGATGCCATCAATCGAAACAGGGGCAAATCCAGTTACCCTGCCGTCAAACGTGACCTGCATCACAGCATTTCGTCTGGATGCAGCCGATCTTGAGCCCGATGCGCCCCGCTATCTACATCACTCTTTTCGACATCCAGATGCCAAGAATTGAAGCCTACGGGGCCATCAGATCCGGTCCAGTCCGCATCGCGGTCGCGCCTGTCCTGGTGATTTTCGCCGCGATGGCGGCCCTGCTGCCCCTCGTCGCTCTCGCCCAACAGATTACGCCTGACAATCTCGAGCAGCGAGTGGCAGCTATCTTCGAACGAAGCTGCTCGCTCACCGGCTGCCACGCCGGCCCTGTGGCTCAGCAGGATATGTACCTGACCAGCAGCCGCTACTACGAGTCGCTTGTGGACCAGCCCAGCGTCGAGCGCCCGGACCTGAAGCGCGTCGATCCTGGAAGCCCCGAGACCAGCTATCTGATGATGAAGGTCAAAGGTGACCCGGGCATTATCGGCCTCCCCATGCCTATGGCGGGCAATCGGTTAACCGAGGAAGAGGTCAAACTGCTTGAAGACTGGATTCGCGGCCTGAAGAGCGGGCAGGCGTCCACATTGGATACGTCCGACGACCCCGCCTACCCTTTCGATGGGTGGAAGGCGATCAATCTTCCGACGACACGAACCGTGGATCAGGGTCGCTGGCTTTTCCTGATTTCACACCGGTTCAATCCGAAACTGAGCTCCGGATATGATGCGTTCTATGGTCTGGATGGATCGGGCATTATTTATCTCAGCATGGGTTACGCCATTACCGACGACTTCCTTGTGTCGCTCGCCCGCAGCAATGCCGCGGACAATGTCGAGCTGTGGTCTCGCTATCGATTCGGGCAACAGGGCGTCGGTGGATGGCCGCTTGGACTCGCCGTGCAGGGGGCCGCGAACTGGGTCACGGAAGAGCCGACGGTCGCCGACAGAACGAGCGCGGATGCCTTCAAGCTCACCCTGCAAGTGCCGGCGACCATGGAAATCACGGACGGGCTCGGGCTCGGAATCATTCCGGGAGTCGTGTTGAATCCGGTCGAGTCGGTCGAAGGTGAGGATGCGCTGATCACCGTGGGGCTCGCGACGCAGTGGAACTTCCACCAGAATCTCTCGCTGGTGGCAGAGTGGGCGCCAATCGTCAGCGGCTACACGCGCACCACGACCTTTGGAAACGACATCCGTTTTGATTCCTGGGGAGCCGGCTTGCAGATCGCTACGGGCGGTCACGTGTTCCAGATCGTCGTCAGCAATTCGGTCGGATTGACGGGAGATCAGTATCTCCGCGGAGGCGACCTGGATATTCGCGACGGTGACATGCGCCTCGGCTTCAACATCTTCCGAGTTATCAAATTCTGACGCCATCATGGATCATCTATTTCGCTCTTCGTCGTTCGCCTTCACTCTGATTGGCCTTGCTCTGATCGCCGTCGGGTGCGAGCACGCGGGACCGCTTGAGATTGAACCGACCGCGCCCACCCTCACAAGCATTCAGCAGAGCACATTCAACGTGAGCTGCGCCGTCTCTGGATGTCATCTTGGCGGCGGTGCCGCGGCACAGCTGGATCTCAGCACCGGAAACTCGTACTCGAATCTGGTGGGCGTGGCGAGCGGCGAGGTGCCGTCGCTCCTTCGTGTGGAAGCCGGCAATCCGGACGATAGCTATCTGGTCCGGAAGATAGAAGGCACACCGGGAATCGTCGGCCTTCAGATGCCGCGCGGTCGTGACCCTCTGTCGGCCGCCCAGATACAGGCGATACGGGACTGGATCGAAGCGGGAGCTGCCGACGACTAGATTGGCGGCGCTGAAGTCAACCTTTCGTGCTGCCTCTCTTCGTCTGAGAATCACGACGACCGCTGGACCGGCGGACAACCCACATCGCCATACGAGCAGAAGACGCAGCAATCCCCGTCGAGCGGCTTCAGAATAACCGCGCAGGCCGGACACTCCCAGAAGTGAACGCAGGCGTTCTCCGGCATGGTTTCCGTCGACTGGTGACCACACGAAGGACATGTGAGTGTCGAGGAGAGCGCGATGTCATTCATGGGTGTCGGTGTGATGTGGATCCCGACGCGTCGGGCGACGGATCTCAAAAGTAGAACTGCAGGTATCCGAAGTACGCATTCTTCTGCTGGCCGAACTCCGTGTCGCCCTTGCCGGCAAACAGATACACCGCCCCGCCCAGCTCCATGTTCTCACGTAGCGAGTACGTCATGGACGGCCCGATCAGAGCGCTCTGGTCATCGATGTTGACCAACGCATAGACGCTGGCCGCGAACAGCGGCGTTACGGCCTTCGACACCGATACGGCCGCGTAGTCACGTGCGACGTTGAATACGCTGCCGGTCAGCAACTGCCTGAAGTCGTACTTGTTCTTGTCGGTCGTCCCCTGTCCATTGAGGTAGTATTCTACGAAGGCGTAATAGTCGCCTCTAAAGCTTCGATCCACCGTCACGGTCAGTCGGACATACGCCTTTCCGTCCTGTGGAAACGTCAGTGCGGCCTCTCCCTTGAGGCCCGCGTCGCCGACATAACCCGCGAAATCACCGCCGACTACCCAGTCGTCGCGGAAGTACCCGCCCATGACGGAGAAGTCGTACTCGCCTTTGTGCGACACGAGTCTGGCGGCAGCACTGGACGCGGCCGGATCCGAGGCGGGTGCGTAGCCGGCCTCGAGATGCGAGAAATCTCCTGTTGCCAGAGAGAGATGAACGGCGTCAATGCCCGACTTCTCGTCGAGTTCAATGGCGGCGGGGTTGAACGGGTTGAAGAGATCCGTCGGGTTCCACGCGAAGCCCGTACCCCAGGCAATCCGCTGCCGGCCCACCGTGATTTGCGCCTTCCCGGCGTAATACGTTGCAAAGGCTCGGAACAGGCGCTGGTCCAGCGTGAACCGGGAGCCCGATGCGACACGCCAGTCCAGGTCCAGCCACGTGCGCCGTTCAGTGAGACGGGAGATGGTGTACTCCTCCGACTCCAGAAAATTACCGGCCAGCATCTCCGTGTCCAGCCAGACCTCGGCATGCAGGTTCGACCCGACGTCGAGCATCTGCTGCCATCGGAACCGCGTGATGTCCAGAAACTGCGACTCACCCGACAACACAGATGACGTGCCGATAGCCAGATTCTTGAGGTAGCCGCGCGACTCGATCGACACCTGGCCCGTTGCGGACTGGTGAACGACGGCGAGACACGCGCATGCGCTCAACAGTCGGAGCACTGTGCTTCTCCACCGGGCGATATCAGCTCCGTCTTTCATCGTCGACAATCTGTCCGTCTCGCAGCCTGACCAGCCGGCGGGCCCTCTCCATCACCAGTGGATCGTGGGTGGAGAAAAGGAAAGTGATGCCGGTGCGCGCGTTCAGGTCGCGCATCTTGTCGAGCAATCGAGCCCCGGTCTTGGAGTCCAGGTTCGCCGTCGGTTCGTCTGCGAGAATAAGCCGCGGCCGCGAGAGCAACGCCCGGGCGACCGCGACCCGCTGCTGCTGGCCGCCGCTCAGTTCGCTCGGCCGCCGGCGCATCAGCTCATCACCGATCCCGAGATCCGCGAACTCCTCGCGGACACGCTTGCGTCGCTCCGCCGCCGGGACGCCCTGCAGGAGCAAACTGAACTCCGCATTCTCCTCTGCACTCAAGACGGGAATCAGATTGTATGCCTGAAATACGAAGCCCAGATGCTGAAGTCGAAACTCGGCAAGCTGCGTCCTGCTCAACACCGACAGATCCTGACCATCGACAATTACCTGTCCGCTGGTCGGCTTGTCGAGGCCGCCCACGATATTCAACAGCGTCGTCTTCCCGGATCCCGAGGGTCCGGCGATGGCCATGAACTCGCCCTTCTTGATCGTCAGGTCGACGCCGTCGAGGGCACGTACCGGAACGGTGTCCTTGTCTTCGTAGATCTTGACGATCTTGCTTGCGCGGACAAGCTCGGTATTCAATCCCGTCCCGCTCGTCGATCCGTTTCCATGTACGAGTTCAGACATAGTTGATTGCCTCCACGGCCCTGAATCGGCTGGCCTTGAATGCCGGATAGAGAACGCTGAGAAAGACGACGATGAAGATGGTGATGACGCCCGTCCAGATGTGGCGCCAGTCAACGTACGGGTAGATGACCGTACCGAGGTTGAACGATCTCATCCCTTCCGCAAACGCCGACAGATCGAGTCCGGTCTCGGCCCACCACGCGACGAGTCCCGCGGCTACAATGCCGCCAACCAGAAGACCGAGAATGACGATGAATGCCGCCTCCAGATACAACATGCTGAATATCTGCATCGGCCGTAATCCGTTGGCGGACATGATTCCGATCTCCCGAATCCGTTCGAAGATGACCATGAGAAACGAGTTGATGATCGAAAACGAGATCGCCGAAAACAGGATCAAAACGAGTGCGACACTGAACACGTCGTAGGTCTGCCTCATAAGCACAAGCATGGGCATCCGGTCTTCCCACGTCAGGACGTCTACCGGTACATCCGTCAGTCGGCCGCGCAATGCCGCCGCGGACGTCTTGAGGTCAACTTCTGGATCGAGATGAACGGAAATGGTCGACGCTTCCTCGGTTGAGTACCCCAGCAATCGCCGGGCCTCGTCGAGATGAACGAACACCATCATCCGGTCGTACTCGGCGCTGTTCGTCGTGAACAGGCCGCGCACACGATACGCGCCGGCACTGACCTCATTCTCCAGGTCGCTGACCATCACCACAATCTTCTCCCCGACCGTCACGTTCAGGCGATCCGCCAACGAGACTCCGATCACGACCTCGCCGTCCACGACTCCGGACGACAGGTATTCACCCTCTACGATCCGTTCCGGAATGCTCGACACGCCCCGTTCGCGCAGCGGATCGACTCCCACCAGCCTCACACCCGACGCCTGCTCGGCCGAGTTAACCATACCGGACGTAACGACCTGTGGCGAATAGCGAGCGAGCAGAGTCTGATCGAGAGCGTCCTCGACGTACCCGAGATTCCGAATCCTGGATCGGATCGTCGGGTTGTCCGAGTAGCCCGACGACGAGAGTTGGATGTGACCGCCGTCCAGTTCGATCGATGTGTTGACCAGCTGGATGGAGAAGCCATCGGCGAACGTCATGGATCCAACGAAGCAGAAGACGCCGATCGAGATCGCCGAGATGAGCACCCACGAACGGCGCTTGTTCCTCCAGATGTTTCGCCACGCGATTCTCGCCAGCATACCCATCGGCTCGTAGTCTATTTCATTGTTCGGAGCGCTTCCACAGGCGAGAAGCGACGCATCCGGAGTATGGGATATATCAGTGCAATAACGGCTATCACGCCGATCCACATCAGCGGCTCGTAGAAGATGTGCGGCCGCGCCGAGAACGAAATCGCGGGCACGGAGAATCCGAAATCTTCGTACATCGCCGACCAGTCCTCCGGTAAGGGAATCGGATTCGCATGCATATAGGAGACCACGATGAACGCGATCCCGAAGCCAACAGCAACCGAGAGCAGCGTCTTGAGGATCAACTCCATCGCAATGAGCAGCGTAATCTGCCACGGCTTCATTCCGATCGACATGATCACACCGAATTCCCTGACCCGCTCCATGACACTCATCATGGTCGTGTTGAAGATCTCGAAGCCAACCATAATCAACAGGAAGGCATAGAACACATAGTTGCCGATGTCGTCCATCGCCCTCGCCTGCTGGAGCTCGGGCAGCAAAGACTTCCAGCCCATCACCTCGAACCGGTCGCTGTCGAACCGATCCTCGAGCTGCCGCGCCAGTCGATCGGAGTCACGAAAGTCGGCCGTCTTGATGACAAGTTCCGTGAACCGCCCTTCCATCGAAAACAGAAAGTCCGCATCCTCTACCGTCATGATCATCATTGATCGGTCGACTTCCGGATTTCCGGATCGCAGCAGCCCCTTGATGACGTAGAGATCTGCACCCATCGCATTGCGGAAGCCCTGCGTCAGGACGACGACCGTGTCTCCCACCCCAAGCGCGAGATTGTTCGCCAGTGTTCGGCCGAGCATGACCTCGTGATCGTCGCCGGGCTGAAGTCGTTCTCCCTCAACCGGAGCCGAGGCAAACGTGCTGATGCCATACTCGCGGGCCGGATCGATCCCGACGATGATGCCACCGACACTGGAGGAGTCCGAACTCAGCAAACCGAATCCGGTGATTCTCCGCGCGGCGAACTCGATCTCCTCGTATTCGTCGGCCAGCGAATCCCAGTCGTACTCATCCCCTTCCATCGCGTAGGAGAAAGTCCGCTCGTCGTAGTAGCCCTCGCGATGAATCTGGACGTCGCCGGTAAAGATGCGCACGGCCACCTCCTCCATGGCGTCGTATGTACCGTTCTGTAACGAATGGAAGCCCGTGATCAGGAACAGGGAAAACACGATGGCCGCCATCGTGATCAGGCTTCGCCGGCGGTTCCGCCAGATGTCGCGCCAGGCCAGTTTGAGGAGCTTAAGCATGTGCGGGGGCTACCTCGATCTGCGGAGGTTTCTCTGGGTGAAGACCGATCCTGGAATCGTCTCGTCGAAGACTACATCGTCGAGTTGAAGAATCGTGCGGCGCCCCTCCTTCTTTTCCTCTATCAACTCATAGCGGGCTGGAATGACCCGGTCGCTCATCTGCTTGATATCGCCGAACAGCATGGTGCGAACGAGCTCGCCGCGTTCGCTGTAATACTCCGCCCGGAGCGGGACGTAGTCATCGACGCGAATCCACTCAATCAACTTGTCCCACGCTACGGCGGTCTCAGGCTTCGGGACGAGCTCGATCTTGTACGTATCGAATCCGTCGAGCTCTTCCTGAGCAAGCAGCGTGTGCTCGTAGTCGTCGACCACGCTCGATTCCTTGACCAGGTCGTCGTTCGTGAAGTCCGAACCCATCCATGACTGCAGCATCATGGACGGCGGGATTTTGATGACACGGTTGATGCGTGGGACGTACTGCCACATCTCCCGGCCCACCTTGAGAAAAGAGACGCCGCGGTCCTTGACCGGCTCCTCGACGCGAATGAAAGACTTCTCGGTGCCCTCCGACCAGTAGGCAAACACCATGGTCCGTTCCCAGTCCGGCCGAACGACCGTCATGGTATACGTGCCCTGCGCCGTTTCACCGCGTGTGAGCTCATCGGCGCGCTTCATGATCTCGCGGGCGCTGGGCTGTGCGACAACCGGAATGGCCGACAGGAGGATTCCCGCGAAAGCGAGGCGAGGCAAAATCGATCGACAGGTCATTTGTATACGCACCCGACCGGGAATGTGATTGTCGATCACAGGTACGCTCCTAACGCGCAGTTGTGTCAACGACCGTGTGGGATAATGTAGGTACTTCTGGGCGGGGTAACCCTGTCGATTCATCATTCCGGGACCGGACTTTCGCAGGCGATCCTCTATCGCGCTGCTCATGTTGAATCCGGCACATCCGCGACCGTGGCGACATTGGCGACCGACGGGGTCTTCGGGCTGCGGACCTGTGCTTCTGCGAGTTAGCCCGGCGTTGGCCGCGCGGGAGAACACCCGTCACCTCTACGCGGCTTATCCCGCTTGAATGTCTACAACCGAGACACTAACTGTCCGGAAAGTGTCGGTGGGCTGACAGAGTTACTCCGTGGCGTCAGTTCTCGTCAGTGGGATCCTGTCACCTGGTCCCGTCGGAACCGACGGGCCGTGACGTTCGCCGTCCATTTCACGAGCCGTCTATACCTCCCGGAGACGAATCGATGAAAGCTACACCCGCGTCCGTGCCAGTTGTGTTGATCGCTCTGATTCTCCTGGCATCCTGTGACAGTGAGAATCCGACAGATGATGACGGCACCCTGAGACCGCCGATGTCTCTTCAGGATGTTGAGTTCTGGGGCTATCAGATTCAGGACGTCGCCGCTACAGGTGCCGTTGATGCGCTCGTCGCGTCCAGATACGACATGCTCGTTCTTGAACCGACGAGAACGGACTGGTCTTCGGAAGACAAATCATTTGACACGGCCGCCATGGTCGCTCGAATAAAGCAGTCGGCTGCCAGCGACGGCGAGCACAGAAAGCTGGTCATCGCCTACATAGATATCGGCGAAGCCGAGGACTGGCGCTGGTACTGGACATGGTCGACGGACTGGGACTGTCAGGGGCAACCTCCTGGCGACTGGCCGGAATACATACTGATATGCGATCCGGATGGTTGGGGTGGCAACTACCCCGTCGCATACTGGGATGCGGCGTGGAAGGACATCATTATCTACGGTCGGAATCAGGACAGTACACCCCACGGTGACTACACAAGCGTAATAGACGAGGCAATTAGATCCGGTTTTGACGGCATTTATCTCGATTGGGTAGAGGGATTCGAGAACGTAGATGTCGTGGCACGCGCGGAGCTCGACGGTAAGGACGCTGCGACCGAAATGATCCAGTTCATTGCAGAGATGAGAACGTATGCCCGAGCACGCGTCCCCGGCTTTCTGATCATCCAGCAGAATGCGGCTGAGCTAATCGATAGCCGACCGGCACTGGTTCCCGAAATCGATGCGATTGCGCAGGAGGGAATCTGGTACGACGGCGACGCGACGGACGACTGGAACGATCCTGACGGACACGACTGGGTGAACGATGCCGACCTCGTCGACTACTACCTGGATCACCTCCAGGATTACACGAACGCCGGGCTGCCCGTTTTCAATTGCGAGTACGCATTGTCGCGGTCCGCAGATGCCTACAGTCTGTCGCGGCAGCACGGGTTCATCCCCTACGTCACCCGAAGATCGCTGGGCCGGCTGACCACTACTCCGCCACCCAGTTATTAAGGATGGACTGCTGCCGCGCTGTCACCTTGCTCCATGGCAATGAAAGTCGCAGTTGCGACCCGAATATAGGAGGTCTTTGATGAAAACCACGCTGCCTATAGTCTTGTTGCTATCCTTTGCATTTGGCAACTTCGTCTCGTTCTCACAGGACATTGCGGCTGACGTTCCGTTTGTCGCCGTACCCGATTTACTCGACGGAACCAATCCGCCGCACTTTCTGATAGCTCGCAGCGCGCCCGCGCCCGGAGAAACATTCACGGACAACCACTTTGGTCAGAAACTCGCCTGCGTTACCGAACGGAATAACATCCGCAGCCGACACGAGTACGCTCGCTTCGACCCCTTCAGTAGCGACGGGAGCAAGATCATCCTCGACCCTGACACGCGCTGGCGCATCTACGGCACAAATTCGTATCCGTACAATTCTTCCGGCAATTTGATTGCGACCATCGATCTCGAGGAGCCACGCTGGGACCCACAAGATCCGGGTGTGATATGGGGACTCTATGACTTCTCGATACGAACCGTCAATGTCTCAACACAGGAGACGACGGTCATCAAGGACTTCTCGCAGGATCCCGTTCTCGGCCCCATCATTGCACAGGAGAATGTCTTCCGGATTACGACGAGAGACGAGGGGGAATCGTCAAAGGACAAGCGCTACTGGGCGCTGTTTCTGCAGGGTGACGACGTGGTCGATTACGTCGAAAGGTACATCTTTACGTGGGACCGCGAACTCGACACCATCATCGGATTGTACGAGGTACAGCCCAACGAGGTTGACGTAGACTGGGTCGGGATGTCTCCGCTTGGCAACTGGGTTATCATCGGCGGTGACCCTGGAAACGGCGGCAACCTGGATGGCATGGTCGTCGCTAACAGAGAACTCACGCAGTTTCGCGGCCTCGGAAATATCGGGCACTCGGATGTGGCGCTGACGCTAGATGACAAGGAGGTGGTTGTCGGTCAGAATACGGCCACGGACAATATCGATTTGATTCCCCTGGATCCGGCCTACGCTCGCATGGAGCTGGTGCGTCTTTACTACGACAGCGCCTCTCAGTTTGGACTCCAGTCCGGCGCGCATGTGTCGTGTAACACGGATGGTTTCTGTGTGATATCGACCTACATCGAGCCCGGCCTGCCGGAGAAGAACTGGCTAGACCGCAGCATCATACTGGTGAAACTCGATCGACAGAATCCGGCGGGATACTACCTGGCGAAAGTGTACGGAACCACTGATGCGTATTACGAAGAGACGCATGCCACCATATCTAATGACGGGAAGAGCGTCGTCTGGGCATCGAACTGGAGCATGAACGTCGGTCAGGAAGATCTATTCATGATGCGGCTGGAGATGCCCTCGAACTGGAAGCAGTCGCTCGTCGGCGCGGATGAGCCGAAGTCGGAGGTGCCCGGAAGCTTCAGACTTATGCAGAACGCACCCAATCCATTCAACCCCACTACCACGATACGATACTCGGTTTCACGAAACGGACCCGCGACGATACGTGTCTTCGACCTGTTGGGCAACGAGGTCAGTGAGGTTGTGAGCGGCGACCATCTGGCGGGTGACTACCAGGTGGAGTTCGGCGCGAGCTCGCGCGTGGGTAGCGGTTCACTGTCGAGTGGAGTGTATCTCTATCAACTGAGGACCAACGAATTTCTGGAAACGAAGAAGATGGTCCTCCTCAAGTAGTGTTCGGGGTCAATCGGAGCGCGCGGGCGTGCCGCTACTCTGCCTGCTCAAGGTTGTCGATGAGTGCACGGACGTACTCGAGATCAGACGTGCGATCCTCCTCCTCGAGTAGCCTGGCCAGGTTCCTAAGGAGAACGTGATTCCCTGGTGTGCGCCGAGCCTGAATCAGCCATTCGTCTGCGAGCTTGTCCAGTCGACCATCGAGTTCACACAACTCGATGAGTCTGTAGTAGACGTCTTGGTTTTCGTCATCGAGGACAAGTGCTCTCTGATATGCGCGTAGCGCCTTCTGCGTAGAGCCAGCCTTCTCCCAAATTCGGGCCAAAGCGAACTGAGCGTAGTTGTTACCCGGCTCCGCCTGAAGAAGGCGCATATATGTCGCCTCGGCTTCGTCGATCCAGCCTCCCTGCTCGAGAAGCCGGCCTTGATACTCTACTAGTATGGTCGCATCGGGGAAGGTGTCGGCGAGTTCTTGAAGATCGGCCTCCCGCTGATCCGTGGAACCCAGGTGCAAGAACGAATCCAGGCTCTCTCTAAGAACCTTCTCAGACGCACCCAGTGAGTCCGCAGAAGCTTCGATGTTTGTTAGTTGCGTTCTCGTAGGGATCTGGCGTCCCCCGCCAAGCTCTCCAACGAGGCGATTCCGAAAACGAAGTACGTGTTGAAGCGCGCGCGTTATCGCTTCGCGTTCGTACAGTATTGCTCTGGTCGTGTCTCCCCGTTGCGCTACCGAAATGGCAAGAGCGTGATGAGGTGCGGGATCTTTCGATCCCAGTTCGATGGCCGTCCGCAAATGACGTTCAGAGCGTATCCGAGTAGAGTCCTCCCCCGCGTACATGACCCCAAGGCGGACGTGAGGGTGGGGATCGGAAGGCCTGCCCTCGATCATTTGTTCGTAGACCTCGACGGACCTACTCGCGTCAAGGTCCTCGCACACGCTACCCAACGCAACATACAATGATCGATCCGAAGGAAACCTGTCGATGGCCTCCCGAAAAGTGTCAGCAGCTTCTTCGAGGCGATCCTCTTCGAGGTAGGTCTCGGCGATCCGGTGATAGACTTCGATATCCGAATGACCATGACCCAGGGTAAGTCGGTATTCCTTCCTCGCAGCTGCGTGGTCCCCTAGTTCGACGTAAAGACCCGCGATGGCCTGTCGGACGGACACGTCTTGTGGCGCCAAGACAGCCAGACGCTCATAAACGTCGATGGCTTCGAGGTACTGAGACCTCACAGCATGCAGATCAGCAAGATCATCGTAGATCCGCCTCTCGCGCGGTGCCAGGCGCAGAAGGGACTCATAGACACCGAAAGATTCGTCACCCCTATTGTTGAACCGGTACAGATAAGCGAGATGCAATCCGACATCGATGTCGTTCGGGTGATACTTGTAGAGCTCTTGTGCGGCCACCAGCGCGCCAGGAAAGTCCTTCTGCTGCTGCCGCAACTCCACCAGCATGCCGAGTAGTTCCTTGTCGCCGCGACTCTTTCGGAGAGCTTCCGTCGCTTCTCGCTCCGCCGCTTCACGTCGGCCCAGTTTCAAGAGTACGACTACTGCATTGCGATGCGCCTGCAGATTAGACGGGTCAGCCTCCAGAGCGGACTCGAAGTGCCGAAGCGACGACTGCGACCGGCCGTTCTGAAAGAGCTCCACACCTCGGTTGAGGTGGGCCATCGAGAGCGACTGTCTCGCCGTCGGACTGTCTTCCAGGCCCAGGACCTGCTGGAAGTGCTGGATGCTGTTGCGGTAGCGGCCTTGCTGAAATGCGATCGCCCCAAGAAGGTGATAGACTCTCGGCTCGCTCCTTTCGCGTCGCAAGGCACTCTTTAGAATCGAGTCGGCCAGATCCAACGAATCGGCGTACAGATATACTTGGCCGAGCAGCAGGTAGGTGTCGATCAGTGTCGAGTCAAAACGGAGAGAACGCTTCAGTAGAGAAGCAGCCTCTGCCGAATTGCCAGCGCTGTATTGCGCCGCAGCTTCCGTCGTCAGGGACCAAGCATTTTGCGCTGAGGCACTGATCGCCGAGACGGCAAGCAGCGTTAGAGTTACGGCGACAATTCTCATACGACGGACTCAGAACGAACTGGTCTCACTGCGAGCTTCTACCGCTTCCCCGCCCTTGTTCTCATGACCCGACGTGTCGAGTGATGTAACGCGGTAGTATTGCCCACTCATTCCCTGCGGATCACGGAAATGTGTTTCGACCAGCGGCGACGACGTCAGTTGCTCCGCAACACCGTACGGCGAATCCGATCGATACACCATGTAACCGACCAGGTCCGGCACCCGCACGTGTTCCCACGACACGGCGACGCCTTCGGCAACGGCCGTTGCTTGGACACGCATGGGAGGCGGAGGTGCAGAAAGATCCCGCGGCGTTACGGAGGTCGGTTCAGTGCCAGAACTCTCGTTGCCAACAGCGTCGACCGCCACCACATAGTACGCGTATGTTCGACCTCTTGAGACAGTGGAATCGGTCGTCTCAAACGTGGACCCGTCTACCTCGATCACTGCTGCGACATCCGCTTCACTCTCACTACGATACACCCGATAACCCACCACGTCGAGCGCCAGGCTCGGTTGCCACTGCAAATCAACCAGGCCTTCCGCCGTTGATCGAGCATAACTTTCCACAGGAGGTGTGGGTGGTTCGTCGTCGGGAATCGCCACCTCGACCACGGCGTATGGGCTCTCGTTGAGTGCATGGTCCAGTGCGGCAACGGCGTAGGTATACGCCTTGCCCGGTCGGAGCCCGCGGTTATCGTAGCCCGCGTCAACCACACGAATGCTATCCTTCGGAAGCGGTCGTTGCGTGATTGGCAGGAAATCTTGTTCGTCCCGCTTGCGGTACACGTAGAACCCTTCCAGATCTGCGTCAGTCGGTGCGATCCAACTCAGCGTCACTTCGTGTCCCTGCAGCATCACAGTGAGACCGTCTGGTGCACCCGGACCCTTCGTATCCAACGGTCGTCCGGTTGTTGCATTCGAGAACTCGCTTTCATTGCCAGCCAGATCAACGGCTGTGACGACATAGTGGTACACCGGTCCGCTGTGCACGTCGTCGTCGCGATAACTCGCCTGGTCAACAGGGATCGGCTCACTATTGATCTTCTCGTAACCTGCTTCCAGTTCCAGACTGCGGTAGACGTCGTAGTGAGACACGTCAAGCTCCAGATTCAACCGCCACGTAACCAGCAAGGCATTGGCCTCCGAAAACACCTCCACCTGACTGGGGATCGAGGGCGGGGTCAGGTCCTCTGGTGTACCCGAGACAATCGCAGACGGCTCGCTTTCTCGCCCAATGAAGTCGACCGCTGTGGCGTAGTAGGAATAGGGTCGGGTATTATGCACGCTGGCGTCCACGCGGAAGCTCAAGTCATCCTGTCTGAGAATGGGGTTTTGCTGCAACCGTTCGAATGACCCACCCGCCTCGCTGCGATAGACGTGAAAGCCAACAACAACGTCTTCTGGATCGCCGGCATAGTCCGGGAATTCCCAGGCAACTCGGATGTTGCCATCACCGGCATCGGCGGTCACACCACTCGGCACAGACTCCGGATGCCGGTCTCGGACTTCAAACTCGCGAGAGCCTGACGCCAAGACCTCTCCGTCGAGATCGAGTATTTCGATTCGGTATTCGTATGTTCGACCTCGCTCCACCGTATCATCGACGAACAGTCGTCCGGCAACTGCGGCGGCCCGCAGACTGGCGAGAGAGATCGCCATCGAAGCACCTGGATCCGTCCGGAGACGACTCAGAACTTCGAAGGCGTCCTGCACTCGCAAAGCCCGCGCAATCCACGCGAAATCGTCCCCCAGGAGGGTGCGAGCCCTTGCGGGGTCCGCGACGGCCACGACCGGCGCCAACGTCAGCAGAGATGGCTCCGCGTCGTCCTGCCCCTTCCGATAAACGTTGAACCCCTGCATTCCCGGAGGAGCGTCGAGCAGCAGCACATATGCGTGCGTATCCGTTGCCGCGGTAAGGAATGGAAGCGCGCGGTCCTGCGCTCGCACTTCCGTTGCTAGCCTCACAGGTAAGGTCAGCGACAGCAGCAGGACAACCTGTAACACGGCCGTGAGGCCCGCAAACTTGTTTCGGGGTTTCATGTTTACATCCTCTTGAGGCCTGCCACACCTATTGCTTCGTTTGCTGTTGCGGGGCGGTCTGAGCCATAGCAATCGGGCTGTCAACTCCTATTCCGTTCACCGCGCACACAGACACGTAGATGGTCGTAGCGTCTTTCGTCTTGCCCGCGGACTCACTGAGCGTATTTATGTCGATCACGAACCCCGTGTCTTGAGTGTAGGTCCAGTCCAGCATGTTCGTGTCTTGCGGCCTGGAGCCGATCGCATAGCGATAGCCAACCACCTGAGACTCGGGATCACGGGCGGATGACCATGCGACGGTCAGAGTGTCTGATACCAGCCTGGGCGTCCGGATGGCCGGCGCCGTGGGCGGAGTCGGGTCCGAGAGCTGGATCCCGTCCGAGATACCGTCGCCACTCCACGCTCCCGCTCCATTCTTCGCCTTCACCTGAACGTAGTAGATGACGGCCGGCTTCATCGGCTCTTCGAATTTGATGTTGATCTCGGTCTGCCCGCCGGTCGAAAACCAGCTCGTGACCGGTGTCGATTGACCCGCCGCCTTGGTCACCACTCGATACTGATACTCCTGAATTCCAGACTCGTAGTCGGTGGCCGTCCAGGTGACGTAGAGGAGATTTCTGTTCTTGGTTGTGGCGCCGCCATCATGTACAAGAGGGGTCGTCGGCGGAGTCGTGTCGGCACTGGACAGAGCATCCTTCTTGGTCTGGGCGCCGAAGTCTGCACCATCCGGTGAACCAGAAAACGCGTACTGCACATTGATAGTCGCAAGGCGCTGCAGCGCCAGTCCACCGGCGCCACGTGCGCGCAGCCAGACCTCGTACGTCCCGGGTTCGTGCACACCCAGCAGGAACGGTATCGTGGTACTCGTCCGACCAGCCAGAGAGCGCCACGCATGAACCGTCGAGGGCCCAAAACTCACCGGACCGCCGCCGGCGATCGGCAAGAAACCGGGTTGCGTCGGAGCAGCTCCGGGCGCCTGCGTCGGGTCAAGTGACGGTGACTGTGTCGGCGTCTGCATTTGTGTCGTCCCCTGCATTCCCACTACGTCCTGCACCAGTATCATCCCAGGCTGAACGGCCCCCGGAAGTTGTGCATCGACGCGCGTTCGCGGGTCGATCGGATTTGGATCGATCTGCTGCGTGGGGGCCTGCGGCGCCATCTTCACGGGCTTCGAGTAGTCCGGAATATCAAGGCTGTATTCCGCCATACTCATGGGGTGAGTTGCATTCCAGGTCAGCGACAGCTTCGCGTAGGCCGGAGTCTTGTCGCTGACGACCTGCCCCGAGAAAGCAATGATCTGCGGTACCTGGAGCATCTTCTTGACGTTCAGCCGCTCTTTCTCAAAGTCCCACCCCTTTGTCCAGTCCGACGTAGCGATGACAGCTCCGGGCGCTGCGATTGGCTGCTGCGCTCCCGCCGGCCCGATGGCTGTCGCCTGCGTATCGCCACCGGACTGGGTCCCCGTCGTGAGACCGTCCAGTGCGATCACACCCACTACCAGTTCTCCATCCCATGCAGGCGTCTCCTTCCGCGTGCCGGCTTCGATCGACAACTGATCGAGGAGATCATAGAGCAAAGTGTACAGCCTCGCTTTTCGGCTGTAGACCTTGTCGGCTGTCAGAGTTGCCAGGCTCCAGTTCGCCTGAAACGCGTTGTTCGTGTTCTGGAAGTCTGCCACAAACTTCTCGCGAGCGGCTCCCGATCCCTTCGTGACGGCGTCAAAACCCGCCAGCGGGATATCGTACCAGATGTACCGCCCCAGTGTATCGGCAAGCGCCGCCCAGTTCTCGTGCTGGTCCGGAAACTTCCTCGTGGCCTGATTGCTGAGCGTAAGGAGCTTGTTGACGAGGTTGTTGCGAGTCTGTGCCCTGAGCTTGGCGTTGGTCCCGGCATCGGACAGATCCTTCGCAATGCCCGCTTGAATCTGGGATTGTAGAGTCGAAAGATCAAGCCACTGCTTGGAGTACAGCTTGACCCTCTCGTCGAAGTAGTCAAGACGCTGCGTAGTGTGATTGCCAATCATCTGCGAGGTCTGGCCATAGTCGTTCACCAGCGTGTTCACAGATTTCCCGGAACCCGATAGCAGTTGATCGACACTGTTCAGCTTGGTGCCAAGCTGCTGTGTCATCTGCATCAACTTCTGACGGTACGCGAGGGCGCTCTTCAGTTCCTTCTTGACTCCGCTGTCAAGATCCTGGGCGGTCTTGGTGTCAAACCCGTAGCCTGCCTTCACCGTCTTGGTCATCGTCACGCCGTTTGTGTCCGTGAGCGTCACCGTCTGATAGCTCAGTTGGCCGACCGGATTCGAGTATGTTCCAAGATTCTGCACCGTCGGCAGATCACCCGTCAACACATCCTCGAATGACAACAGCAGACTCCGGACGTCAGCCTCTTTGCTCTTGAGACTATTCAGCGTTGCATCAATCTGCGTTTCGGTCGAAGACAGACTGACGTCAAGACTTCCAAGCTTTGGCGACTGCGGACTGAAGATGACCGCATACGCGTTGTTGAAGGTGGCCTTCGCACTCGAGGCCACCGCATTGAGATCCTTCTGATATTCGTTCTTTATCAGCTGGTCGAAGCCCTTGATTTCGATTAGCTCAACCAATGCATTACCTGCATCTGATAACTGTTTGTTACTCAGTGACAAAAGAGAGTTCTGTGCATTCTTAAGATCTTCCGCCAGCTTCTCCATGTCCGACTTCATCTTCTTGCCGGTGTTCTTCGCATCGGCGATGATGTCGTCGTACCTGCTGCTCTTTCCGGTACCGCTGTCAAATCCATTTTCGCCCATCGATATCCAGACGCGGCCGTCGAAAACATCCTGCCAGAGAATCTCGATCTTGAGGTGTCCGGCCATGAAGATTACGATCTCCGGACTGCCGATGAAGGCACCTTCGATGCCCACTTCTCCGCCGATCAAGCCAGCCAGGAGGTCACCGTATGCCTTGCCCGCGGCATAGGCGCCCCAGCTCACGTCCTTGCGCCACCATGCCATCACCTCAAACTCTATCCCGCCCGAGATGATGAAGATGTCGATGCCCTTCTTGACCGTCAGATCGAACATGAAGCCGTCGTTTCCAGCATAGAACTCGGCGGTAGTCGTAACGAACGAGAGGACGCCGACCTGCACCTTGCCCGTGATGCCCCACGCCTTGTCGGAGTATGCGTAAAACGTGAGCTGGTCCTCGCAGTCTATGAGCGGGATATCGAGGATGACTTTGAAGTTGCCCTCCACGTACCACGGGTTCCAGCTGACTTCCAGGTAGCCTTTACCTTTCACGGTCGCGGCCAAAACCTCGGCCTCGACGTTGAGCTTGGCGCTGTTGCCTGTGACCGTGAGCAGCCCGCGCCCCTTGAAGAGCTCGTTGGCTCCAATCGAAACCCCGCCATTGAGAAAGGCGGCGAATGTAAGTGGTGCTGTCGCTGTGGGCTTCATCGCGACGATGTGAGCCGCCAACTTCGGGTCCTTGAAGCCGGCTGCATTCTTCACTGCATCGATGTCGCTCAGCGTTGGATTCCAGAAGAAGCCGCCGCCGACCTCCTCGAGGTTTATGCCGGGTCCGACCGGAATCTGGAGACCTGCGACGCCCACGTAGAATCCCCAGTAGGATTCTCCACTGCGCGTACCCAACGCACCGTACACGCCGGCGCTGTACTTCTTCGCGATCTTGGCATTGCCGCCTGCACTGAGCGCCTGAGTGTTGGATGCTGAGTCATTGATGTACGAGAAGTCGACATTGAGATCGATCTGGTTCTTGACGTTGACCTTTGCACCCTTGAGTACAAAGCTCGTGTTCCCATCCTTCTCGTATACCAGCAGGTTGTCGAAGCCACCGCCGCATCCGGTAAGCGTCAGTGTCGCACCGGTCAATTGGAAATAGCTGTCAACGGTCAGGCTGACGTCCTTCTTTGCATTATCGACCTTGTCCTGGAATTGGATGGTAGACGGTGTGTTCTTGTAGGCAACATCCTTGAGGCCGATCGTGACTGCTTTCAGAATCGACAGTTGCCCCCCCGACACGACGTCACTGAAATTCGTGAAGTCGCCATCCTGATCAACCTTCAATCCTGCGACATCGATCTCGCCGTCCACAATTCCGGCAGCGTCAACCCCGATTCCTCCCGAGATTCCCATCTCGAACGGATAGGGCTTTAATGTTAGCGCGGTCAGTTTGAGATACAGTGGACCCAGGTCGAGCTTCTTGCCGGCCGCCACGCTGATGGTCTTAGTCGTGACGTTGCCATCGAAATTGACCTGAATCCCCGGACTCACCGACGTCGACGACACCGAACCGATGGCGATGCGGTTGTTCGGATCTCCCACCATAGGCAGATACAGGTCGGCGGCCATTCCGATGTAGCTCTGCGACGTATCGAACTCCCAGGAGGTGTCCGGCTTCGCGTTCTGGATCGTGATAACTTCCTTGCCCGCCAGCTGCAGCCCTACGTACGTCAGGTCGATCTTGGCCAGCTTCCCGATCTCGACAAACGACTTGTCAGTCGGCGGCGTACCGGGCACGGTCTCGCGCGGAATGAGCTCGAGCAAGCCTGCAAGCTTTCCCGATCGATCATACGTCAGTGTCCCGTTCAGCGGACCCAGTTTGCTCATCAGTGGAAGATCCTTTGATTCCACTCCGACCTTCAGCACCCAGTCATCGCCCGTCTTCTCGTCGAAGTACATCGACGTCAGGTTCAGGTAGTCAGTGTTCGGGATAAACCTGAAGGGGTTGGTCGGCTTGACGTTCATGCTCACCGATTTCTTGCCCTGCGACTCTTTAATGGTGAGCGTCGTCTGGGTGAACTCGGCGGACACCGGCTTACCGGCCATGCGAATCCCTGCCGTCAGCGCCAACAGGCTGCCCGTCGACCCTGATTGCTGCTTGATGTCCGTGATTCGGAACGTCCAGCCGAAACCGGAAACCTCAGCCTCACCAGACTCAATGTGGAGACCGTCTTTGTCAATGAGGAGGTTTGTCAAGAAGATCGACTTCTCTAGAACCGGTATCCTGGCCTCCGCTTTGTCGATCTGCATCCGTTTCGTGCGGGCGTGATTGTAGCTGATCTTGTTCACCCGCACGACGTCTTTGTAGAATCGGAACAGGTCCGGCTTAAGCTGGGTGCCCTCCTCCGACAGCGATCCGCCCTTGATGGTCCACTGGTCCGTTTTTCCGGCGACCGGGGCGAAGGTCAAGTTGGTGGCATCGACAGCAAGCCTGGTCGAGTCGAACGGCGCCGGGATCAAGACCAGACGTACGGCACCATTGAGGACACGATTGGCGCCCGACGTCGTTACTATGGAGAGATCCTGCAGTGCCTGTACGAACGCCACCTTGGGAATCAGTTCGTAGTACCCGGCGGATGCTACGAGACCCTCCGTGTCATCGATCTGTCCCGGCTTCTTCACCTCGATCGGAATGAAGACTCGACCTTCCACGTCTTTGCCGGCCGCATCAGTGCCCTTGTAAATGACCTCGGCTGAGACCTGAACCTTGTCCGACGATCCGAGCAAGTAGGACGTGTTGAGCGGGATACTGATCTTGTCTTTCCAGAGCCCTTTTGCAGCGATAGTCTGCGTGGCACCACCCTCAGAACCATATTGCACCACCGGCTGCGCCGTCTCCGGCTTTCCCATCCCACCGAAAGGCTCCATGCCTATTGCCGGAACGAGATCGGTACCTTTCTTCAGCAGGTATGTGCGTGAGACTAAGGTTACGACCGAGTTCACGTCGGAGTTGATCGTGATATCCAGATCGACCGGACTGTCTGATGTTGAGATCGATGATGGACTCGCCGTCACCTCGAGCGGGTAGGCCGTCTCGCGCAATGTGGCCTCAACCTCGTTCGACGTCGCCTTGATGGATCGGCCCACCGCATCGGTTCCCGAAAACTCGAACCTCAGTTTGAAAATCTCCTCCTTGTACTTTCCGACGCTGGGTGTCGTCATCCATCCCGATCCCGGTCGATTCAATGCCAGTGTACGCTCGTAGTCGGTGATTGTGTGATCGAGCGAAAACGTGTTCGAACTACCCGGAGCCGAGAAGCTGTAGGTCTGAAGCAGGTCCACCTTGTCTTTGCTGACCTGCTTTCCGCCGATGTCGTACCAGGTTACCTCGGCACTGTTCACATCGAGTGCAACGTCGCTCTTGTAGTCGAGCTTCGCCGTCCACTTGCGCTGGAGGTTGTCCTTGTCGAACACGTACTTGCCGGGAGTGACCGTGGCTAGAAGCTTCGCCGATGACGCCGTGAACAGTGCGGTAAGCGGCTTTGTCGTCACTGCCTTGATGGGTATGCCGTCGGAGTCGGTACCCGAATAGGTGATTTCAGCCGTGTAGGTGGCCTGATTCTTTCCTCCCAGAGCTTGTTTGAACTGAGAAAGTGGGAACCCGAACGTGTCGTGAACCGACAGGCTGGCGGCCGTCGTAAGCTGTCGCGGAGACGAGAGGACTGCCGAATCTGACCAGTGAAGGCTGCCGTCTTCCGAGAACCACCGGTTCGTCACCTTGTCAAGTGTCACACTTTTGCCAGATTGGCTGGTGAGCGTGAAGGTTACAGACACCTGATTGCTAAGCTGATCCGGAGTGTAGGTGACCGTTGTCGGACTGAACGCCACGTCGACGGATACGTCGCTCTTTTGCGAGTAGACCGTGAGGGGTTCGACGGTTGTCCCTATAACGGTATTCTGGTCAGCATCCTTGGCGTTTGCCTCAAGCTTTACCGTGTGAAGCGAATTGCTCTTTCCTGCGAGGGCCTTCTGCAAACTCGACGCAGACCACGAGTAGGCCATGGTTCGCGTAACCGTCTGGCCCGATTGTACAGTGAAGGGTGTAACGACTGCGGTACCAGTATCAAATAGTGTGTCGTCCTCTTCGTACCAGTAGTTTGTTACGGACTCAACCTGCACGGAGGTACTTACCGGGCTCGCCAGACTGTACGAAATGTCTACGGGGTGCTGGAGCTTGGCAGGACTGAAAACGATGCTGCTCGGAGAGAACGATACGAGCAACTTCGGTGCGTCAGCGAAGAACTGCACCGTGATCGGCGTCTCCGTTGAGAACGAGACCGGGCTACCGTGTTGATCCTTACCCTGATATTCCACGTGTACCGTGTAGGTGGCAGTGGATTGCCCGCCGAGAGCCTTCTTAAAGCTCGACTCGGACAGTGTGAGCCCCAACTTCCGAGTTACCTCCATGAACGCCGCGGGGCCTGCGGGCGGAGTGTCTTTCAGGACCAGCGGTGTAATCGAATTCGAGAGCTCGTCAAAGAGATTCTTGGTGCTGTCGTACCAGCGATTCACGACCTTGTCGAGTGTCAGCTCGTCGCCCTGAATTCCTACCAACGAGAGCTTGACGTCGACGTCGTTCGTCAGTTTGTCCGGCCTGTATGAGATGGCTGACGGAGTCGCCGTCACCGTGACCGTATACATCGGCGGGGCGATCGGACGGTACACTACCTTGATGGCGACAGAATTGGAACTCAGCGAATGCGGCACCTGGTCGCTGCCCATGTAATTACCACGCAGAACCGCCGTGACGTTGTGGGTTATCGGAGTCCACTTGAGGGTCTTGTCGAAGGCTGCGTCGGCATCCTTCACGACCTTGTCGAAGAAAGACCCGACGGGAGCAAGGGCAAGGTCGATGGTCCCGGATTGACCACTCTTGAGAACGGGCGGTATTGACCCCACAAACAGGTTGGAAAATGCCTCAATAGCGACCTGTTGTCCACTTTCGTCGGACCAGGTAAGGCTGACCTGATCCACCTTCATCGAGACTCCGGATGGTGCGGCGAACAGCACCTTCACGACCGGGCAAGAATCCACGTTCGAACTGAGTGAGTGCGAACAGGAGTGGGACAATGTTTGGTCGTCTTCATTCCAGTCGTAGTAATAATTCGCGAGGGCCGGCGTGGCCGACGCGGTCAGGGCGATCGTCGAACCAAGGGTCGTAGTCGAGGCATCTGCCACCTGCGGAAATGCCTCAACATTGCCAGCCGAGTCTCGAGCGGCGATTCGGAAGCCGTAGGCGATCCCGGCCGTACCCTGGAACTGGTTCGAAGTTGAAGCGGCGGGCACAGCCGACAGCCAGCTCTTCCATGTGCCGCCGTCTTCCTGATACTCAATGTCGTAGCTCTCGACGCCGGACGTTGCATCCGTTCCTGCCCAGGAAACAAGGAAGCTCCCGGACGCCTGTTGTGGCTCCAGCTTGGCTATCTCCGAGGATGGCGTCGCCGTGTCAATCGTGACCTCGGCTTCGACAATATCTTTGAGTGTCTTCTCATTCCCAGCCGCGTCCCATGCGCGACTGCGGAATCGATACTTTCCGTCGCCCCCGCGTAACGCGCTCGGGAATGTCGCCGACTGCTGATCCGTCTTCGCCATCCAGGTAGTCCAGACGAGATCTGCTCCATGCTTGTACTGGATCTCGTAGTGCGTTACTGGCGATGCGTTATCCCAGCCGGACCATGTGACTTGAAAGTTGGCGTCATTCAGAAATGGATGCCCGACCTTGTTCTTCAGTGCGGCAATCTCGACTGAGGACGTTGGCCGCGATGTATCGGCAACGACGCCGTCGGAGGTGACGATCTGCCCGCTCTCTCCTCCGGTACTGTTGGCCCGCACCGAAACGAAGTACTTGACCTTGTGTGTTAAACTCAGCCCGGACCTCGTCGCCTGCGTCTGCTGACCGGCGTCCGTCCAGTTCAGGACATCCGTCCCGCCGGACGATGAGCCGATCGCGTACGAATAGGACGAGGCGCCAGTGACAGGCCCCCAGTTCGCGGAAAGAGAGGTCACCGAATTGACGTAGTCGAGGTCCTCGCCGGTACCGTCCGAGACGTACGAGGGCGCCTCCGCCACCAGACCCGGTGCTGCGCCCACGGTGAAGGTCCAGATCTCGCTTCGACCGTCATCCTTGAGTGGCAGAACGCGCCCCGCGAGCTCCGCGGTAGCCGCCACCTGCCAGACGTAGGTCTTCCCGGCTTCGAGAGGCAACTGGTTTGCGATGTATGCGAACGTGGTCTGTCCCGTGATATCGACCTGCGCATGTGCTCTGTTGCCGAGCAGCGCCTGAAGCGGCGTTTGATTGGCAAGCACCTCAGTGATGAGCACGTCGTAGTCGACCGTCGTCCCCGGTGGCGCGATCACCGGCGTCCAGGCGAAGCTCGGATGCAGCGTGTTGAGATTCGACTGATCGGCCACCGACAGCAGCCTGGGCGGCTCCGGATACATGACCGTGAAGGTCGCAGTGCCCGGAACTCCGGTAACAAACGTGGAGGCGTCAGCTGCGACCGGCTCCAGACGAAGCGTGTAGAACCCCTCGGGGAAGGCGCCGCTTTCGATAACCTGGCGCTTGATGCGACCACTCAGCTGATCAACCAGATCATCGAATCCTTCGGAGAACGATATCGAGGGGTTGTCCGAAAGGTGCGTGTACAGATAAGTGCCCGGCTCGAAGTAGGTCGGCTCGGAAGTTACACTGAACAGCTGCTGCCCCTCCTTCGTAAGGCTCGCGACAAAACGGAACGAAGCCGGTTGCTGGCCGGTGTAGATGAACTGCATCTGGAATCGCCGCTGCTGGTAGTCCTGCTCGAAGTCGACTACGAATGGAGACTGCAGGATGGGCGGAATTCCCGAGACGATGGCCTGGGCAGTTCCCTGTGCGTAGGTAGGTGCGACCCCTTGGGGCAGGGCCGCGGCAAGCAGGAGAACGAGGAAGACGGGCAGGATGCGGATGGATCGAAGCCTATTCATGACGATATCCACGCGTCAAAGTCAAAATCTGTGATCGTAGCGGAGCGTGGCCTGAAGCTCTTTGAAGTTGCCTGACGCTCCGTTGAGGTCGCTATTGAGTCCTCGCAAGTTGAGCCGGATCGCGTCGCGACGGGTGACCTGAAGCGACGAAGTCAGGGTCATCATCCATTGCGTCGAGCCGGTGCTGCCGGCCGGCGTGACAGCAGACGCCAGGCTGCTCCAATTCTGGGACCAGCCGGCGCTAACGTTCACGCGGAGCTTGCGCTGAAAGAAAGGGACGCCAGAGCCCAGAGTGACACCGGCAGCGTCCAGGTCCGTCGCTCCGGTGTTGCTGCGCAGGTAGGTGCCCGAGAGACTGAAGGTCAGCCCGGAGTTTGCCGTGAGCGAATACGTGAGCGCCGAATTGACGTTGTCGAAGTTCGGCGAGATCAGGGGACTCGAGGCTACCGGGAGCAGAGCGATAGTGAACTTCTGATATGTGGTCGACAGCGTAAGGCTGTGCGTCAGCGATCCGGCTCTCATCACGAGGTTCGGCGTGACCATGAACGTTCGAACCAGCTGGTCCTGAAACAGCGATGCCAGGCTGTCCGCCACCGGCCGATTGGCGTTGTCCATCTGTTGGTAGCCGGCGCTTATCGTAAGATTCGAACCGATGCGTGCCTGCATGTTCGTCCCCCACTGCATTCTCGTCAGAGTGGCCAGCCGCTGGCCCAGCAGATTATTGCGGCTCCAAGAGAAGGTGCCGCCCAGCGTCAAGCGACGATTCAAAATGGTTACGGTCGGAGCGGCCGTGACAACGTGATGATCGCTGATGACGTAGCCCACCCCGAGCGTCTGAAAGCCTGGCTCTACACGCTCATAACCACCCCGGAAGCTGAAGCCGTCCAGTCGCAGCTGGGCCTCCACCTCACCGGCAAAACTCAGGCGGCTGCCCCTCCGAAGCCGGAACAGGGACGACGAGAGTCCTGGCAATCCAGGTAGGTCGACCTCGGCCGTACGAGTGTCCTGTGTAAAAACGACCGCCGTAGCGTTCGCCTGGAGCGTGAATCGACCCTGAAACAGTGAGAATCCGAAGTCTGGCGTTACGCTAAAATTCTCGGCCGGAGCGAGTTCTTGTGGTTCGTCGAGAGACCCTACTTGCTCGCGCGCCAGCACGCCGATCAGGTGAAAATGTGTTCCGTTGCTCGAACCCACACCAATTCTCGCCGCATACAGCCACTGTGCGAAGGAGGGCCGGCCAAACGCTGACTGGGAATACGCCACGGCCCGCTGGGTTCGTCCGCCCGTGAGCGTGACCATGAACTTCCCCGGCGTTAGCTCGAGCAGTCCGCCGCGTACCGTCACGCCGCTAAGGCTGTACTTCGTGAGCATCGGGCTTACGTCTCCGAGGGAGACCTGCAGCCAACGCCACTCGCCAGTAAATGCGAGTCGATTCATCGATTGTCGCACGCGAGTATCGTCGGTCGAATAAAGGAGATTCAGGCCTGACTTGAGACCGAAGATGTTGAACTGCGTGTTGGCAAACAGCTGAGAGCTGGTTGGGGCTCGACGCTCTGGAATGCCCCGGCACGAGTAAGCTTCGGCGGCAAGGCCGACTTGACCTTCCAGCTTGAAGGGACTTGGACTGGAAGTCTGCTGGGCTGTCGCTGAGGAGACTGACGTAAGCAACAGAAATGCAACCGCGGCCACGGAGATGTAGTTGGCCGTGCTTGAGAATTCCGATCGCCCACGCATCCTTCCGCCAGCGATGCCGCACACGAGGTTCAGCATCAATAAGCCTCCGAACCTGTTGCGCCCGTTGGGCAAGAATGGCTGTGGTTGGATGCTTCTTTACTGACACCACACGACAAGGTGTAGCGGGAAAAGACGATTTCTATCGACGGAAACCCACCTACAGGGTGTCGGTCGGCGGACCAAGATGACGCATCGCAGTTTTCGCGTCTTCAGCAATCCGAACCGCGTAGTACTTGACAGCACTACGCCCACTGGATTTCGAGAACAAATCTCTCGGGCACTCACTCCTTTTGCCCGTCAGGAATGCAAGATTGCTTTGCGTACCTGAGCCTCGAACAGTTCTCTTCAGTTTCGCGAGAGCACCCAGACTCCTGCCGGCAACTGTCCTATGCGCTGTTCCTTCTTTTCGCATTTCTTCAGGTCGAATCATGAAACGCACCTTGCCGATTTCGGTACTCCTTTTCGGAATCATAGTCCTCCTGACACAGGCGACATTTGCCCAGAGCTTCAACTTCAACGACGGCACGTTGCAAGGATGGACGATGCGTGGGGCCTACGACGAAAACGGCAACGGCCCGTATACGCACAATTTCATTCCCGGCTGGACGAGTGACGTCAACTACCCTGCTCCTGATCCAGGATCAGGCCTTGGTGCACTACAATTGTATGCGGACGGTGGCCATGGAATCTCGGACTCCGGCGGAGCGTCGTGGGTGATCGAACTTCATTCCCCCGACCTCTCTTCGAACTCTGACTGGCAGAATTCCAGAGGGTACTCGGTTCGCATCGTCGAGAACATGGGAATCCGCCATCCCGTGTACGCGAATCTGTGGGTAACCGTCCGGGACATGAATGCGGGCACCGACTGGACCCTCTGGCGCGGGTCAGATATCGAGCTCAACCATAGTAGCACGTATGATCGCGACGCGGTCTGGAACACGATCGAATTCGACCTTTCCAACCTGGCCACCGCGTTCCCGGATTACATGATCAAGGAGATACATCTCACGCTACGGGGCTCGATGCTGGGTCTTTTTGACGGCCCCGTCGCCATCGATGAGGTCGCGTCACTTGGACCTTCAACGGCCCCGCGAATCCACGTTGACGTACCTAATGGAGGTGAAGTCTGGGACGCAGGGTCCACACGGCTAATACGTTGGAATACAATGAATTATGCAGGCGCTGTCAAAATAAGCCTGGTCCACGGCGGTGTCCCGCACGTCATTACAGCCTCCACAGCAAACGATGGTACTTTCGAGTGGACTCTTCCGACCCAGGGCACGCTCCCCATCACCGACGCAAAGATCAAGATCGAGGACGCAAGTGATGGAGATCCCGTGGATACAAGCAACGAGCCGTTCTCGATCGTCGCTCCTGCATCATCGATAACGGTCGACGTCCCCAATGGCGGAGAGGTCTGGGACGCCGGATCCACGAGATACATTCGGTGGCACAGCCAGGGGTTCAATGGCCCGGTCAGTATCGAATTCTCACTGGACAACGGTGTAACATATCAGGGTATTGTCAGCGCCGCGGAGAATACCGGGACCTACACGTGGACCGTACCCAACGAGTCGTCGACGAGCGCTCTCGTCAGGATTAGTGATTCTGCTACGGGAGATGTCTCTGACGCGAGCGACGCCACGTTCACGATCACTCCCCTGCCGCCGACGTTAACAGTCGACGCGCCCAATGGTCGTGAAATATGGGACGCGGGATCGCTGCGATCGATACGGTGGCACACGACTGACTACCAGGGTGAGATCGGCATCGAGTACTCGACAGACGGCGGCAGCACGTACACGGTCGTGACCGCATCCACCACGGACGACGGGGTCTACTCATGGACCGTTCCTGAAACACCGACAGAGCAGGGCCTGCTACGCATATTCAATCCGGAGAATCCTGCGACGAGTGACGTGAGCGACGCCTACTTCGCGATCACGTCCGCATCGCTCACGGTCCTGGCACCGAACGGCGGTGAGGAGTGGCAGGTGGGCACTTCGCACTCCATAGAGTGGTTCAGCGAGCATTTCGAGGATCCGGTCCGGATCGAATATTCCACCGATTCAGGATCGACATTCGTCGAGATCGCCAATGCGACGCCGAACACCGGATCATATGTATGGCTCGTTCCAAACACTCCCACTGCCGAGGCGCTCGTGCGCATCTCCGACGCAACGGACTGGATGCCAGCCGACACCAGTGACGCGGTCTTCACGATCTCGCCGCAGTCTGAACCGTCTCTCACAGTCGCAAACCCCAACGGCGGCGAGATTTGGGAGGTCGGTTCGTCGCAATCGATCCGGTGGTCGAGCGTAGACTTTGATGGACCGATCCATATCGAATACTCGACCGATGATGGATTGACGTATGCCGACGTCGTCGCAACCACGCCCAACTCGGGCGCCTACACGTGGCTCGTCCCCGACACTCCGACCTACGTGGCACTGGTACGGATCTCGGATGCCGCCGACGGCGATCCCTCGGACGTCAGTGACGGCGTGTTCACCATAGTCGCCGTTACGCAGCCGAGTATCACGGTCGCAAGCCCCAACGGCGGCGAGAGCTGGGAGGCCGGCACGTCGCAGTCGATCCGGTGGACAAGCGTCGACTTCGATGGGCCCGTTCGCATCGAGTACTCCGACGACGATGGCTTGACATACGCCGAGGTCGTGGCAGCCACGCCCAACTCGGGTGCCTTCTCCTGGCTCGTGCCCGATACTCCGACGTTCGTGGCACTCGTTCGTATCTCGGATGCCGTCGACGGAGACCCCAGAGACGTTAGCGATGACGTGTTCACCATAGTCGCCCAACTCCAGCCAGCGCTCACTGTCCTAGTGCCAAACGGTGGTGAGAACTGGGAGAGGGGTACACGAAAGATGATCGAGTGGACGAGCGTAGACTTCAACGGTCCGGTCGACATCGAATCCTCAGATGACAGCGGAAGAACGTACGCCCTGATTGCCGGGGCCGTGAGCAACACCGGTAGGTATCAGTGGACGGTTGCGGGCACTCCGTCCAACCGGTGTCGCATACGAATCTCGGACGCTGCCGACGGCGATCCGTCGGACGTGAGTGATGGTGATTTCACGGTAGTAAGCGGCGTCGGCGGTCTGACCGAGGCGCCCATCCCGACAGAGTTCGCTCTCTACCAGAATTATCCGAACCCATTTCGTTCAGCGACCACAATCCGGTACGCGATCCCCGTCACCACAACCATGGACCTTGCCATATTCGACATCGTCGGCCGTGAGGTCCGCGTTCTCGCCACAGGAGACAAAGCACCCGGGGAGTATGAGGTGAATTTCTTAACCCGATCGCTGCCTCCCGGACTGTACGTGTGCCGGCTACGCGCAGGCGATGTTGTGGAGACCCGAAGTCTCATGGTCTTGAGATAGCAAATCATCGAGGCGGAGCACGGACGATCCTGTCGAGTGTCTCCGCTTCTTGACGACGGCCACCGAGCGGACGTTGGGTGGCCGACTTGCCTCCGAACTGCAGGCACGGAAGCCCGTTCCGTCCGTTGTCTCGTCTAGGCCATTCTCAGCCCCCTTGGTACAGCGAGACGCTCGACCAGATCAAACACGCCCTGCGCCACCAACGCCAATAGTGCCGCCGGAACGGCTCCTTCGAGGATCAGCCCGACGTCATCCAGACGAATTCCGGTGAGAATCGGCTGACCGTAGCCACCGGCGCCGATCAAGGCACCCAGCGTGGCCGTTCCGATGTTGATGACGGCCGACGTTTTGATGCCGCCCAGGATCGATCGGGACGCCAGCGGAAGCTCGATCAATCGCAGCCTTGCCACGGGCTCCAGACCCAGGGCGGTGGCCGACTCGGAGAGCGGAACGGGAATATCCGTGAGTCCCGTGTACGTGTTCCGCACAATCGGCAGCAGACTGTAGAGGAACAGCGCCACAACAGCCGGCGGGCCCCCGATTCCGATCAGCGGGATCATGAATACCAACAGAGCGAGAGCCGGAATGGTATAGATGACGCCCACCGTTCCGAGTATGATCTGGCCGAGTCGCCGCCGACGAGCAGCCAGCACGCCCAGAGGAATGGCCACGAGAATCGCCAGGCCAAGCGAGATACCAACGAGGATGAGGTGCTCGACTGTTCGTTGCCAGACGCGACCGAATCGCGACGGTTCAGGACCCATGTCGGACGTGACAATCGAAAGCTTTCGACGCAGAAACTGTGCGGCAACCGCTAGCTCCGACTCGCCAGCGATTTTCACACGACGATTCATGTCGGTCATCTCCTCTTCCGTGATCGCACCCTCCAACCCCACCAGTAAATCCACCAGCGTCGGGTGTCTTTCTGCAAGGTCCTTCCGGTAAAGCACGACCGCGTCGTACCGGGGAAAGTGCGACCGATCGTCAGTCAGTGTGCGCAGACCATAGTAGGCGATTTCCGCGTCGGTCGAATACAGATCGATCACATCAATGGAGCCTCCTTCGAGACCGCGGTAAGCTAGATCGTGATCGACACCCTGTACCGATTCGTGGGGCAACCGGTATGCCGTACGAAGTGCGGGCCAGCCATCTCCCCGATCCATGAACTCGTTGCTGAACCCCAGGCGAAGGTCCGGATGATCGACGAGATCCGTTATGTTTTCGATGCCGAGTTCCGCAGCACGCGCCTCGCTCATACCGAGAGCATAGGTGTTGTTGAACCCTAAGGGTGCGGTGAATTCGATTCCCAGCGAGTCCAGATGGGGAAGGGCGACCGAAAGATTCGCATACGGCTCGGCGGCTAGAATCTCCCGAAGAATCGTGCCGGAATAGTCCGGATAGACATCGATTTCGCCTGAAAGAAGGCCGCTCCACAGGAATCGCGTCCCGCCGAGGCTGCGACGATGCTCCACAGGAGTTCCAGTCGATTGGAGAACACCTGCTATCACCTCACCGAGAATGATTGACTCAGTGAAGGACTTGGATCCCACCACAACCGGATCGCCCAGGCCGCTTGCGGGATCGCCCGAACACGAGACAGCGACTACGACGAGCAACGCCAGTGTAAGCAGCCGAAACAGACGCAGCGTCATGACGCGTCACCTCCCGTCCCGA
>JABDKH010000006.1 GCA_013002345.1 Rhodothermales bacterium | reverse complement strand
ACATGTACCCGACGCCTGCTGATGGTCTTGGCCGTGACAAGGTGGGTGACCACACGTTTGGCGTCACATACGTTGCTGAGAATGGCGATCGGGTTGACAACACCGCTGCGTGCGTGAACTGCCACGGGGTATTCGACTCCTTCGCCGAGTTCATGTCCCGTAGCGACGATGACGGCGACGGCGTCGTTGAGCCGATCCAGGACGAGATCCACGGACTCCTCGAGCACGTAGCCATGCTGCTGCCGCCTGAGGGAACCACGGACATCCTGCCCGGCAACGATCCGTTCTGGGCAGCGCCTGAGAACCTGTTGTATCGCAAAGCCTTCTGGAACTACCTCATGATGGAGGAGGAAGGAAGCTTCGGCGTCCACAACTACCAGTTCTCGGTAGCCGTGCTGAAACTGACGGCGCAGGCACTCGAGTTCGGCGTTCTGGACGCAGGTATGATCATGGGCATCGAGGATGTACCGAATGATCAGGGTCGCCAGGTCGGCGTCGCATGGAGCCGCTTCGGCGGAGATGGTCCCAGCGATACTCCGATCGACGACTACTACGTCTGGAGAGCCGTTGAAAGCGTTAACGGCGCCAAGGCAGCCTACCAGTCGTTCAGCGAAGTGCCGGTCGTGACCGAGGATGGCGGAGTCGACCTCAGTTCGATGTCAGTCATGCTGGATGGTCATCTGTGGACAGCCGTAGGTCATCAGCCTGCTGCGGCATTCCCGATGTACAGCGCGGTTGTTCCGACGCTGGGTGATGCCACGGCGACCGATACCCTGTGGTCCACGTTCGTTGTATCCGGCCACGTGGCGGGTGCTCCGGACATGACCATCATCACCGAACCGATGATGGGCTACTCGGTTGACAACCTCGTCCCAACGGCGCCGATGATGTCGGCAGCCGGATCGAAGAGGAAGGTTGAACTGGTGTTCGAACTCGACAGGGAAGAGTACAGAAACGCTGATTTCGACTACTTCGCGATCTACCGGAGCACGGAGTCTGGCTTTGATCCTGTCGGCATGGAGCCGTTCGCGACCACGGCAGAAGACGTGTACGATGACACTGAAGTCACGTATAACAACACGTACTACTACCGCGCGGCCGCGTTTGACTTCTCCGGAAATCAAGGCGAGTTCTCCGACGAGGTGATGGGCGCAGTCGGTGTCGGTGTGGATGGAACAGGAGAAATTCCGATCGCTTTCGAGCTGTATCAGAACTATCCGAATCCGTTCAACCCGTCGACGACGATCGCCTTCGACGTGCCACAGACAAGCGATGTCAGCGTCGCTGTCTTCGACCTCCTGGGTCGTCAGGTACGCACGCTGGTTAACGGGTCGCTGCCTGCCGGAAAGCATACGGTCACACTCAATGCACAGAGCATGTCGAGTGGACTCTATGTGGTCCGGTTTGACACACCCGACGGAGCGTTTGAACGTACGATTCTGCTGATCAAGTAGAAGTCGTAATGGTGGAGAGGGATGGAAAGCCCGGCCCCGAAGGGGTCGGGCTTTCTTGTTTTATGCCGGCCATTGCGAGCGCACGCCCGCCTGCGTCATTGCGAGCGCACGCCCGCCTTCGTCATTGCTACGCTTCACCCCTCTGTCATTGCCGCGAAGGCGGCAATCCATGGCTGGATGAGGCCCCTCCGGACTCGCATGGATCCCCCGCCGGGCGGGGGATGACGTGACTGCATGAGGCCGCGCACCACGCCTTCGTCATTGCGAGCGCACGCCCACCTTCGTCATTGCCACGCTTCACCCCTCTGTCATTGCCGCGAAGGCGGCAATCCATGGCTGCATGAGGCCCCTCCGGACTCACATGGATCCCCCGCCAGGCGGGGGATGACGTGGATCGATGATGCAACACGCCCGCGTGCGTCATTGCGAGCGCACGCCCGCCTGCGTCATTGCGAGCGCACGCCCGCCTTCGTCATTGCCACGCTTCACCACTCTGTCATTGCCGCGAAGGCGGCAATCCATGGCTGCATGAGGCCCCTCCAACTTGCATGGATCCCCCGCCAGGCGGGGGATGACGTGGCTGCATGAGGCCACGCCCACGCGTTCGTCATTGCGAGCGCACGCAGTGCGCGCGGCAATCCGAGACGATGAGGGTTACCTGGCCGCCCGGTTCGCCGCGTCGGCCTGCGGCCTTCTCGCGAAGACGACGACGACTCAACGGGGCGACGACGCTTCCCTGCGCACGACACCTCTTGTGCGGATGGCAGCCTCTGCGGCGGACGTCTCTTGACTCCTTCTTCTCGCAACAATGGGTCAGATCGGGAGTGGGACGCTTCAAAGACTCTCGGAGCGATCTCAAATCAAACACCGATCAATGCGGTTCCTACCCTTCCTTCTCGCAGCGTCCGCACTTTGGGCGAATCCGCATGCCGCGGCTGCACAGGAGACCGCCTCGCTGAGCGGATTCATTCGCGACGCTGCCACGGGTGAAACTTTGCTTCTCGCCAACCTGGTTGTTCCCGGCACCTCGATCGGTACTGCAACTAATACGTCCGGGTACTATACCCTCACTGGCCTCACTCCCGGCGATTACACGCTTCGATTCTCGTACATCGGATATCGGGATTCCACGCTCGACGTGGCGCTTGCTCCAGGTGACCGGCGTCGCCTCGACATTGATCTCTATCCGGAAGAATTCATCGTCGGCGAGGTGGTCGTCACAGCGCGCCGGCAAACGGATGAAGAGGTACGGTCGCTCGGCGTAGCACAGATGAAGACGGATCTTGTCCGCGCAATCCCGGCCATCCTTGAGGCTGACGTGTTCAGGTCATTGCAACTGCTTCCGGGGGTCAAGGCGGCCTCTGACTATTCGAGCGGACTCTACGTCCGTGGCGGCAGTCCCGACCAGACCCTCATTCTACTGGACCGTACCACCGTCTACAACCCGAGCCACTTCTTCGGCTTCTTCTCCACGTTCAATCCAGATGCTGTCAAGGACGTTCGACTCTATAAAGGCGGATATCCGGCCGAATACGGTGGGCGACTGGGCGCCGTCGTAGACATCTATAACAAGGACGGTAACCGAAATCAGACCCAGGGAAGAGTGAGCCTGGGACTGCTCGCGTCTCGTGCCATCGTCGAGGGACCGTACCGACGCGGATCGTGGATGCTCGCGGTGCGTCGATCTACCCTGGAACCGCTTCTGGCCGTGCTGCAGAACCAGGACATTGATGGCATCCCCGACAAGTTTCATTTCATTGATGCGAACGGCAAGTTCAATGTCGACATTTCGGGCGACGATCGACTGTCGCTGTCGTTTTATGCCGGAGAAGACAAGCTGCTGCTGCCATTCCTCGACGACGCGAGCATCGATCTCAGCTATGGTAATCGGACGCTCAGTGCCAACTGGACGCACATCTTTTCCGAGCGCCTTTTCTCCAACTTCACGCTGACCTCGTCGCGATACTTCAGCCGCCCCGAATTCGAGATCGCAGGCACCCCTATTACACGATCTAACAACGTGTACGATCAGTCGCTCAAGGCCGATGTTGAGTACATGGTAAACGATCGGCATCAAATAAGGGCAGGGTTCTGGAGCGGCATATTTACGTTCAGGCTGCGGGACGAGTTTGACGGGGAGGAGTCGCTGTTCAAGAGAATTCAATCGCCTTACAGTGCCTTTTACGTCGAAGACATCTTCAGACCTACTCCGGCCTGGAAGATCACGGGTGGAGTCAGGGGTAACTATTTTGCAGAGGGAAACTACCTTCGTCTGGAACCGCGCATCGGCCTCGAGCACCAGATCAATCGCGCCCTTCGTCTACAGGTTGGATACGGTCGGTATTACCAGTTTCTGACATTGATCACGAACGAGCTGTTCACCGGATCGGACATCTGGCTGACGACGGCAGAAGGTGTGCCACCGGCCTACGGCGATCAGTATGTGGCCGGACTCAAGTCGAATGTGCTGCCCGGTCTGAACGTCGACTTCGAGCTCTACTACCGCACCATGCAGGATCTGTTTGAGCTGGATCCGCGGATTCCCGACGTCTCTGGTCTGGACTATGACGAACTATTCCGTTTCGGCCAGGGCTACGCGTATGGTGCGGAGGTCTTCGTGGAGAAACGGTCCGGTCGGCTGAACGGCTACGTCGGCTATACATTCGGAATCACGCGCCGGCGGTTTCCGGACTTCCCCGACCCCGGTCAATTTGACTATTACCCCCCGAAGTATGACCGGACTCACGATGTCAATGCCGTTGCAACGTATAGGCTCTCAAAACGGTGGAGTCTTACGGGCGTCTGGAGCATGGCGACGGGCCAGGCCTACACCAGACCTCGAACGCAGTATCGAATCATTGACAATCCCCTGGGCTCGCAGGTCAAAAATGCTCTCGTCAGTCCCTTCAACGCGGACAGACTTCCGTCCTACCAGCGCCTTGACATAGGCGCGAGTTTGTTCGGCCGATTCTTCAGGATTGCCGACTATGAGCTGCAACTGCAAGTGCTGAACGTCTATAACCGGCGGAACGTGTGGTTCTACTTCTTCGATTTCGAGGATGATGACACGGTCAAGCGCGAGGAGGTGCCCATGATTCCGGTGCCCATTCCGAATATCTCATTCACCCTGTCCTTTTGATTCCATGAAGATGCGTCCGGCGATTGTTGTGGGCTTACTGCTTCTTGCGGTCAGCGGCGGCTGTGACTCGGCCGTCACATTTGACCGCGACAATGAAATCGTCGTCGAGGGCTACCTCGTGGCCAACCGGGAGTTCGGACAGATCCGTGTGAGTCGCACGCAGCCAGTGGAGAATCGCTACGAGTACACGCCGTTTGCCATACGTGGCGCCGACGTTCAGGTACGCCGAATGGGGGCGTCCGGAGAAGTGGAAGAGGCGGTACAGTATTCCGAGGATCCCGATCAGCCCGGTGTGTACATCGCAGAGGGCGTAGAGTCGGTCCTGCCTCTCAGCGTGTACGAACTCCTGGTCAGCGTTCCGTCGACCGGTGAACAGCTCTCTTCGCGAACGACGGTTCCTGGAGCCTATACCATTCTGGATTCCGGGCCTGATACGGTCGTGTATCAGAGCCTCCAGCCTCCTGAAGTGACGGTCAGTCGCAGTATCTATCCGGGAAGACCGGCCATCTTTGTGTTTTCCACAGAATCCCTGGATCCGTCTGTTGAAAATCTGACCCCGTTCTACCGGGACGTCGTCGATCCTGACGACGACTTCGACGAGGAAGAACTGGAGGACTACCTGATCAACGAATCGCCGCTGCTTAATGAAGAGGGCTACGAGGCGATTTCAGAGGATGTCCTGAAGATCAAGGTGCCCTGGCTTGCGTTTGCATTCTACGGGCGGAATCTCTTGAGAAGCAACGCTCTGGACGACAACCTGTACGACTTCATTCGCTCCCAGTCGGTCCAGCAGGGTGGGTCGACCTTTGCGCCGGGCGAAATCCCCAATATTATCGATCACGTGGACGGTGGAACGGGCATTTTCGGCAGCTACTCCGTCGTCGAGAGGTTGGTTTATGTTCAAAGGCCGGCCGGCCTGGGTGCGAAGTGAGTTCGTTGCCGCGGGTCAGTCCGCTAGCGCCTCAACCAGTTCTGCAAGCATCATCGCAGTAGCGCCCCAGATCTTGTGACCGTCAAGATCGAAGAACGGAATGTCGACCGTCTGGTCACGCAGCGTACGAACCTCTGTAGAACGCGTAGCCGGATCACAAAGTTGATCCACATCTGCCAGTATGATCTGGCTGACTTCGTCGTCGGACGGCGCAAGTGATGCCGCATGGCTGACGACCCCCACGAACGGATACACGTGGTACCGCGACGGGGGAACGTACAGTGGTGTCAAGGCGCCGAGTAGCTGCACGTGGTACGACGACAATCCGATTTCCTCGCTCGCCTCCCGTAGTGCAGTATCCTGCAGATCCTCATCGGCCTCTCTTCGGCCACCGGGAAAAGAGATCTGGCCCGGGTGGTGCTTGAGATTCGACCGCCTCTCAGTCAACACGATTGCCGGACGTGAATGACTGGTAACGGCTACAAGGACTGCGGCCTCCCGTGTCCCGTCAGTGGGTGCGAACTCCCGGAGCAAGGCTTCTCGATGCGCGGGTGCCATTCCAAGCTGGGCCTGAAGCCCGGGCAACGTCCCGGCGAGTCTGGAGCTCAGTTTGTCTGCGATCTGATCGATATTCCATTGCGGCATCTCGTCGCAACCGTCACTTGCGGGTCGAGTTCCGGCGAATGATGAGGGCACTACCGAACTCGTTCGATCTTGAGGTCTTCGAACAAACTCTGCACTGAAATGATGGTAGTGAAGTGACGGAGCCGTCGCTTCTGTTGCACCGTGGCCTCGATTGATCGTCGGACGGGCACGTCGAGCTGCGCGATGCGTCGATATTCGTTTTCAACGATCAGCGATGTGCGCTGCGCACGCGGGCGAAAAATGGTCCGGCTTCGGACGAGGCGACCATCCGCGGCGTCGAACCACAGAGTCATTCGATCGATCCGAAGTCTCGGAACGGTCGAGAGCAGGTCGACCCGGTACAGATCTTTACCGTCGCGTCTCTCCAGCGTCGGCCTTCCCGTAGGACGGGTCCGCTGCAGCATACGTTGTCTCAGATCCGCGAACACTGTCGACTCCTGCCCGAGATCACGCGTGAAATTGGACCAGCGATTGGTCAGCTCCTCCAGTCGGTCGTCGGGTACTCTTCGGCCGTTGAGCTCCGCAGCAACTACGCGGCGGTCCAGATCCCCCTCCCGGGGATAGATCGTGACGTCAGCGGACAGCGTGACTGACTGGCTGCCGGAGGGTCCGTCCAGCTTGCGGTTGGTCGTCTCGCGAAGATCGACGCGTACGACCTGATCCCATTGCTGAACCTGCGTTCGGAGCCACTGCCGGTAATAGCCCGGTCGCGACGGGTCGTCCTGGGCTCGCAAAGTGCTCGATCCGAGTGCAAAACCGAGCACGAGTAGTAATGTTGTGTACGTGCGCATCGTCGATCGTCCATTCTTCTTTCCCCGTTCTACAGGGAAGGATCGTCCATGGTTGTCACAGAAGTGTGTCGGAATTGTCTGATTTGTTGATTGAAGCACATCCAGGACCAGGCCGCCCTTGAATTCGACGGGACGATTGCCGACCATCCATTTGACTAGTACGACAGCGAATCCGGCCGATAAGATACAGGTCAGGCCATGACATCTTCCCAGCGTTAACATGGAAACTCCCCACATTCTGCTTGTCGAGGATGATGAAGAACTTCGTGCCCTTGTCTCGAACAGACTGACCGAATCCGGATACGAAATTCGGTCGGCAGTATCCGGACTGGAGGCCCTGGACCAGGTCGCTTCGCGTGTTCCGGATCTGGTGCTGCTGGATATCATGATTCCGGAACTGGATGGCCTCGAAGTGTGCAAGCGTCTGCGTGCGGACCACCCACTTCTCTACATCATCATGCTCACGGCGCGCGCGCAGGAAATCGATCGCGTTGTCGGCCTTGAGGTGGGGGCAGATGACTACGTGACGAAGCCGTTCAGTCTCGACGAGCTTGTCGCGCGGGTCCGTTCCGCTCTTCGACGCATTCGGCTTACGCGGGAGCAGCCGGCTTCCAGCGAAGATGACCTCGAGCTGCTCGAACTTGGTGCGTTACGTATCGATCAGCTTCGTCGAGAGGTTTTCGTTGACGGAGAGAAACTGCACTTGACGGTTCGCGAGTACGATCTCCTGCAATTTCTGGCGCAGAACGCGGGGCGCCCGTTCACACGAATGCAACTGCTGGATCGAGTATGGGACATTCAGTACGAGGGCTACGATCGCACCGTCGACTCGCACGTTCAGCGGCTGCGATCCAAGATAGAGCCGGACCCGGGAAACCCCA
>JABDKH010000005.1 GCA_013002345.1 Rhodothermales bacterium | reverse complement strand
TCGAGATCTGATCTGAAGAGGCTATGAATCGCCGGGAACGCTCCGTTCCACGTGAACCAGAACAGGCTGTCCCGCTCAACATCCACCGTCATTGCGGTCACGGGGCAATACGGATTGCAGAAGCCCGAAAACACGACGTTCTGGAAATCTGAACCATCGAGATTTGAACGCTGGATGATCGCGTTGTTCGGCGAAGGATTTTCGATGGCGACCGACCAGTACAGTTTTCCACTGTCGATGTCGAGCCTGAGGTCTTGCGGCCGCTCTACGAATCCATCGAAGAGCTCTTCGACCTCGCCGCTGCCGACGACTGTTCGCTGCAGCGAACCCGCGTACGTGTTGCTCCAGTAGATGGTGGGCTGTGCGTTGGAGGTGACGGCTACCGTGCTAGCGACGACGACAAGGCCCGTCAGGACGGGAAAGACCCGCGCGGGACAGTTGTTACCGTTGTTGGCCATTTGGGGACACTATTCCTAAAATGCTCAAGGGTGCCGACATGTCTTGCCCTGCGCGGAAAAAGCTGCAGTCCAGACAAACCGGGCTGGAGATGTATTTTATCGGGATCTCAAAAGTTCTCCAAGATAACCGTTTTCGTCACCTCTATGCCTACGACTCGTCCTCTTCTCAGGGCTCTGCTCCTGACAACCTTCCTGGTGCTTTGCGGACCGGGTAGATCACTCGCACAGGTGCCCCCCGGTCTCGAGGGGCGATGGTCCGGTGCCGCTATCGAGAACGGGACTCCCATCCTTTTCGAGCTTGAGTTTGAAGTGGTTGATGACAGCTTACACACGACACTTACGCAGCCCTACAGTGGCTATTCAAGGTTTCCTTACCCGTTCCGATACGAAGGAGGTCGCCTCAAGTCCGGGCTCTTCGGTGATGAAATGGACCTGCTTGTCGATCTCCGGCGCGGACAATTGCGCGGTACGGTGGTCAATGAAGGAGAGGTCACCCAGACCGTGTTTCTACAGCGGGTTCTGGATTTTCCGCTGCCTGGAATTCGTGAGGAAGAAGTCTCCTTTCGGGCGGGTAGCGATACGCTGGCCGGGTCGCTCTTATTGCCGGATGGTCCTGGACCGTACCCGGCCATCGTTTTTGTGGCCGGCCGCGGCTACGGCAGCCGATACGGCTCGTATGACCTTGCAAGTACGCTCGTGCGTTTCGGAATAGCCGGTCTTGTTGTTGATGCACGGGGCACAGGCCGCTCCACAGGTGACAATGCCACTGCCACAAGCCTGGATCGCGTCGAGGATGTGGCTGCAGGTCTTGATTTCATGCGGGACCGATCCGAAATCAGCAGTGATCATCTCGGACTGCTGTCGAACAGTGCGGGTGGATGGATCGTGCCCGTGGTCGCTGCTGAGAGAAACGATGTCGCCTTCATAGTGACGCTGGTGGGCCCTGCAGAAAGCCTCGCGTACCAGCAGGGTCATGTGATTGAGGCCCTCATGCGAAGGTCGGACGAGTCCTTCACCGACGACGAATTCAGAGCAGCTTTCGAGTACCAGAAGCGGCTTGTTGAGCTCTCGTACGATGGGGCAGAATGGTCCGCATTCAAACCGCTGATTGAGACAGCCCGCTCGAAGCGCTGGGCCAGGTTCGTGGATCTTCCGGAGAGTCTCGCAAATCCTGAGCTCGACTACTATCGCCGTCGGCAAGACTATGATCCAACCGAGGCGCTTCGGAACACCAGGATTCCTCTTCTGGCCATCTACTGCGAGGACGACTACGTAGTGCCGCCGGAAGTGAACGTGCCCGTATTGCAGAATCTACTGGAGGAAGCAGGGAATGCGGACTTCGAGATCGTGGTGCTCGCCGAAGTAAATCATAGCATCGCTTTGACGTCCGGTTTCGTGGGTGACGGCGAGTGGCCGGATCGCTATTATCAGCCGTGGACACGCTCGCCCGACTTGATCCCAACGATTCTCGACTGGCTGCGCCCGCGTCTAGAACTTGACAGGCCCCGGAATGGACGCTAAGACCCAGGACCCATGAATAGTGACTTTTCGAGCCAGGCTATGCAAGTGCTTCGGCCGGTCGACCGGTTGCTGATGATTGTGCAGGCGCTGTTCGCGGTGTTCTGGGCGATGTCGTGGGGGGAGGCTTCGATCGTTCCGGCGATGGTGGCGGCCCATGTGATCGCCATCTTCGTGCCGGTCGTAATCAGTCGAATGGCAAGTGGCGGCAGCAGGCCGCTGACCCTCGTTCGTCTGGTCTATCCTCTGATCTTCATCGGTCTTCATTGGACCGAGGCCGGGTTGATTCACGCAGAGTTGCATGATTCTGTTTTCGACACCGTCGTGATGGGCTGGGATCTTGCGCTGTTCGGTGTTCACCTGCAGGAAGTTTGGCTGCCCGCGATGCCGTACGTGTGGCTCAGCGAGATCATGCTGTTGCTGTACTTCACATACTACCCGGTCGTTTTCGGCAGTCCGTTGCCACTTCTATATCAGAAGCGTGACGATGCGACAACAGATCTTGTCTTTCGGCTTTTTCTCACCTATATGGCATGTTTCGTTATCTACCTCTTCTTCCCCGTGGAGGGACCGAAGATGAGTGTAGGTCGATTTGACGGTCCGCACACGCAAGGATTCTTCTACAGACTGGTGGAGGGTCTGACTGAAGCGGGTGATTCACTGGGGACGGCGTTCCCGAGTTCGCATGTTGCGGGAATGACGGCGCTGGCGATTGCTGGCTACAAGTGGTTTGGCAAAAAGACCAATATCGTGCTGACAAGCCTTGCGATCGGGATGACGATCTCGACCGTTTATGTCCAGCACCATTTCGCCATCGATGCATTGGCCGGGGTGCTGCTCGCGGTGTTGTGTGCCCTCGTGGCGCCGTACTTGCGGCGGGGGTTGATGCGAATTCCGGTCCCGCACCGGTCTGCACGGGGTTCAGCGTGATGAAGGTGATCACGAGTCGGTCCGGTCCCCGCACGGCATATCTTGTGCTGGCCACGGTTCTCTTCGTCGGCAGCAGCCACGTGCGTGCCCAGGCCTGGGTCCAGAAATCGACCGCCGATTCGGAATGGATCGTGTTCTCATCGGGTCGCAGCGGGGGTGGCGACGTCTATGCCGTTCAGGCCATTTCAGGGGAATTCATTCACGTCGCGGATTCTCCCGCCCCCGAGTCGTCGGTCCGGTACGATTCGCACAGGGACCGCATTGTCTACACCCGGTACGATGATCGCCGGGCGATGCTCGTCAGTGAGGGCCGCGATCTCTTCGAAGACCCCAACGGGGACGTAGCACCTGTGTGGTCGCCCGATGGATGGCGGATTGCGTACACGGCGATGCGTCGCGGTCAGGAGGATCTCTACGTGGCACGCAGGGACGGCTCCCGGGAGAAACGGTTTACGAACGACGCCGAGACGGATCGCTATCCCGCGTGGTCGCCGGACGGCAACCACATCGTGTTCGCGCGGCGCGACGTGAAGGGATGGGATCTCTTCACGCTTGACCTGCGTGATCCGTCGCCTGTGCCTGAGCGGCTCACGCAGGACAGTGTGTACGTGGGTCATCCGGCGTGGTCTCCGGATGGTCAGTTTATCGCTTTCGACACGCTCGTCGACGGGCAGAGTGAGATCGCGATGCTGGAGGTCGAGAGTGGCGAGATCACGCGTCTCACCGAGCGGGCCGGTAACGATCTGGTTCCGTCATGGTCGCTTGATGGCCGGCGACTTGCCTTTGGCGCCCGCCCGGACAGCACCGGGAACTGGGATATCTGGACAGTGGATGTCGAAACGAAAGTCATCGAACGCGTGACGAAGCACGCTGATTTTGACGGCGGGCCGGTGGTAGTTCCGGCTTCGGCAC
>JABDKH010000004.1 GCA_013002345.1 Rhodothermales bacterium | reverse complement strand
TCAGCCGTTTGTGTCGACCTTAAGCCGGAGCGCGTACGAGAGACCCCGACGAATGAACCGCTCATCAACTGGCATTCGTCGGAAGGGAATCTTGCGCTCACGGCGCTGCGCCAGACGGACGGTTGGGCGGGAAACGCATCGGACAAGAACATGCAATCGTACGCGCGTGCCATCCGCGAAAAGGAAGGCCTGAATGTCCTTCCGGCGTCCATGGCGGGACTTATTGCCCTGCTCGACCGCCATCACCGGGAGCCGTTGCCGCGCGACCGATACGTAGCCGTTTTAACAGGGAGGCGCTGATGACCAACATGCCGGAAGGTGGAGCGATTGTTTATTGCGAGGACGCGTTCAACACGCCAAACGGGAAGACCGCTCATGGCCTGGTGCGGTTCACCGTGCGGTACGACGTGCTCGCGGTGGTCGACTCTGTACATGCAGGCTCCGACGCGGGCGAGGTGCTGGACGGGCGGCCGAACGGAATTCCCGTGGTGGCGGGTCTCAAACAGGGTATGGAGGCCGCGAAGGCGGCAAACAAGGCTGCAACACATATGGTAGTCGGCCTTGCTCCCGACGGTGGCCGCCTCTCACCTGCAGCGCGGGCCGACGTGAAGAAGGCAATCGAGCTGGGACTCAACGTGGACTCGGGTCTGCACGACTTCCTGTCGGACGACCCGGCGTTCGCGAAACTGGCCGCCGCGAACGGCATCCAGATCCGCGATGTCAGGAAGCCCCCCAGCCGTGACGAATGCCACTTCTTCTCAGGAAAGATCGAGGAGGTCACGAGCGTCAAGGTGGCCCTTCTTGGCACCGATTCGGCCGTCGGCAAGCGTACGACTGCATGGAAACTCGTCACGGCGCTGCACGAGATGGGTTACACCGCCGAGCTCGTTGGAACCGGTCAGACCGCCTGGCTTCAGGGGGCGCGGTACAGCATCATGCTCGACTCCCTCATTAACGACTTCGTCACCGGCGAACTCGAGCACGCCGTTCATTCCGCGTGGTCTTTCTCCACACCGGATGTGATTGTAATTGAGGGACAGGGCAGCCTCCTCAATCCGGCGTATCCCGGAGGATTCGAAATCATGGCCGCCACACGGCCGGACGCTATCGTGTTGCAGCACGCGCCCGCCCGCCGCGACTACGACGGCTTTCCGGGATATCCCATTCAGCCCCTGGCGCAGCAGATTGACGCCGTCGAGAAGATCACGGGTCAGCGAAACGTCGTCGCGATCACCGTCAATCACGAAGATCTGCCAAAAGAAGACATCGATTGCACCTGTCGGTCGATTCACATGATCACAGGATTACCCGTTGCGGATCCACTCGTGCACACCATGGAGCCCGTTCTCAAAGCGCTTCGTCGATTCATCGAGCGATAGTTCACAGTTCACACGTCCAGCAGCCGAACAAGGCTTCCAACGAATGTCCCGAAGAAAGAAGACCCGTGCAGGTGCCGACGACGACGCTCTCCAGCAATTCGTAGTGTTCGATCGCCTCGAAGTCGGCCCGGCCCGCCTCGAACCACGACGATTGGTCAGCACGTACCGTACATGGAAAGGAGACAAAAGCGAAGAGATCGAGCTCTCGTATTCGTACGAGGAAGACGTGTTTGATGCGAAGGAAAGCGCCGACCATAATCTCGCGAACATGATTGCGGCGCAGGTGGCCATCAACTACGGACTCTTCTGTCGGAAGATTGAATTCCACGGCCAGTTCGATGGTACGGATCGCAGATTCATTCGAGCGGCGATGGAGAACACGGCGAGAGAGATCTATGTAAAGAAACTGCTCGAGCCAAACGCATTTCTCCGCCCGGAGACTGTACTGCTGAAGGGGGAGAAGCGCCGAAAGTACGTCGCGGCGCAGATCGAATTTTCGGAATCAGCCGGCCACGGCGGCCTTCCGGCATGGTCGTATCGGGATACGGACCGGTCTAAGCACGCCATTCTGTCTTCAGGTGGCAAGGACAGCCTGCTATCGTATGCCTTGCTCAACGAGGCAGGTTTTGAGACGCATCCGGTTTACATCAATGAATCCGGACGGCACTGGCTTACGGCGCTCAATGCGTATCGACATTTCGAAAAGAACGTACCGAACACTGCGCGCGTGTGGGTTAACTCGGACCGCGTCTTTCCCTGGATGCTCCGGCAGATGTCCTTTATCCGATCCGACTTTGCCCGGGTTCGCAGCGATCAATATCCGATTCGTCTCTGGACTGTAGCCGTCTTTCTGTTTGGTGCTCTCCCGATCATGCGAAAGCGTGGAGTCGGGCGACTCGTGATCGGGGACGAGTACGACAGTACCGAGCGACGCAAGCATGAAGGCATAACGCACTACAACGGGTACTACGATCAGAGTCGATACTTCGATGGAATGCTGTCGCGATACTTCATGCACAAAGGTTGGGCAGTGAGCCAGTTCTCGCTGCTGCGGCAGGCATCCGAATTCCTGATTCAGAAGACGCTCGTCGAGCGTTACCCCGAGCTACAGAAGCATCAGGTTTCGTGTCACGCGGCACACACGGAAGATGAGCGAGTGCATCCGTGTGGTAAGTGCGAAAAGTGTCGACGCATCGTAGGGATGTTGCTTGCGCTTGGTGCCGATCCAAAACGATGCGGCTACGGCGAGAAGCAGATAGCGGCATGCCTGGCGAGCCTCGAGCAGAAGGGCGTCAGTTTGGAAGAGGGAGGCGTCGACCATCTTGCGTATCTGCTTGCTCAGGCGAACCTCGTCGAATGGTCGGAGGAAAAGCGCGCAGCACTGCGACCCCGGCCCGAAGTGATGCAGCTCCGTTTTGATCCGGTTCGCTCTCCGATTGTCACGGTTCCGGTAAACCTGCGCCGGCCTATCGTGCAATTGCTTCTCGATCATGCCGACGGGGCAGTGCAACGCTCCGGGCGGAAGTGGAAACCGTTTAATGTGTTGTCCGACGCAGGCCTCCGTGAGCCCTTTCCCTTTGAGACGGAGGCGGCGCGAAAACGACCACATCGAAGCAAATCCAGTAAGCGGGAGTCCTACCTCTGGGCGGAGATGACGTGGCCGGAGGTCGAGCGTCGGCTGAAGAAGGTGGATATCGCATTGCTTCCGGTGGGATCCATCGAGCAGCATGGCCCCCATCTGACAGTCGACATTGATGCATTTGATGCGGACTATCTGGCACGGCGCGTGGCAGCCGCGTGCGGTCACCCCAGACCCTTTGTCCTTCCAGCCATTCCATACGGAGTGTCGTACCAACACCGGGAGTTCAAAGGAACGCTCAGCATTGACAACAGCACACTCGCGCAACTCGTTTACGATGTGGGTATGAGCGCGGCGGAGAACGGCATCAAGAAACTGGTCATCATCAACGGGCATGGCGACAATGCACCAACGCTTGCTTATGCCGCGCAGATGATCAATCGTGATTCCCATATCTTCGTCTGTGTCGACACGGGCGAAACCTCCGACGTGGACGTCGACGCTCTTGCATCAACGGCGAACGATGTGCACGCGGGAGAAATCGAGACGTCCACGTCCCTGGCGGTGCGGCCACATCTCGTGCAGATGGAAAAAGCGGAGCAGCACGTTCCCGAGTTCTCCAGCCGGTATCTCAATTTCTCGTCGCAGCGCGGACTTCCGTGGTACGTACACACCAAGCTTGTCTCGACGAGCGGCGTAATCGGAGATCCGACCAAGGCGACTGCTCAGAAAGGCGCGGAGATGTGGCAGGTCATGATTCTACACCTGGTGACGCTTGTCGAGGATCTCAAAGGCCTGACGCTCGACGAGATCTTTCAGCGCCGATATTGATCCGGAGCGGCGGCATGAAGATCAAGAACATCGAGTGCTGGTCGGTGCAGATGCGCCTCACCGAGCCGTACACCATCGCATACGAGACGATCGATTCCTGCACGAATGTGTTTGTGCGGGCGGAAACGGATACGGGCCTGACGGGGTTCGGCTGCGCGGCTCCCGACCTCGCGGTGACGGGCGAATCAGCCGAAACAGTAATGCAGGTGTACGGGAGCATTATTGAGCCGCTTCTGAGGGGAGCGGACCCGTTGCACCGGGCGAAGACGATCGAGCTGCTGCTCGAGCAAGCCCGCGGACACCCCTCCGCTATTGCCATGGCGGACATGGTGTTGCACGACCTCGTCGGCAAAGCGGCAGGCCTGCCCCTATACCAGATTCTGGGCGGGTTTCGAGACTCGATGCCGACCTCTATCACAATCGGCATCCTGAACACGGCCGAGACCATTGATCGCGCACGGCGCTTCGTTTCGGACGGTTTCCGGATCCTGAAAATCAAAGGCGGAGCCGATGTCGACGTCGATATCAAGAGGATCATAGAACTTCGGGAGGTTCTGGGCGCTGACATCGAGTTGCGATTTGATGCGAACCAGGGATACACACCCGCTCAGGCGATGCGTTTTGTGTCGGAGACGCGGCAGTCGCGTGTGGAAATACTCGAACAACCCACACCTCGTGATCAGCTTGAGCAGCTGGGCATCGTATCGCGCAGCGTGTCGGTCCCGGTGATGGCTGACGAGAGTGTCTCCAGCGAAGCCGATGCGTTTCACCTCGCTACGGAAGGACTGGCCGACATGGTGAATATCAAACTGCAGAAGATTGGTGGTCTTCACGAAGCCGCGCGGGTGAACGCCATAGCGCACGCAGCGGGCTACGAAGCGATGGTAGGCTGCATGGACGAGTCGGCACTCAGCATCGCGGCGGGACTCCACTTTGCACTCGCCCGCCCCAACGTCCTCTATGCGGATCTGGATGGACATCTGGATCTGATCGACGACCCGTTCGCAGGTGCGGTCGTTCTAAAGGACGGCGTACTTTATCCGTCAGAAAAGCCTGGACTCGGTGCAGGATTTCCATCGTAGCCAGGTCAGCTCGACCGGCCGGTTCTCATGACGTCGCTGATTGTACTCACAGGCGTTGGCCTTGCTCTGCTACTTGCCGGTGGCGAGCTCGTTGTTCGTGGAGCGACGGCCCTCGCGTTTCGTCTCGGTATCTCACCACTGGCTGTAGGTCTGACAGTCGTCGCCTTTGGAACAAGCGCCCCCGAACTGGTCGTGTCTCTCGACGCAGCCCTCTCCGGCGCAAACGATGTGTCTCTTGGCAATATCGTCGGATCGAACATCTGCAACATTGCATTGATTCTAGGGGTGTCGGCGCTGCTGAAACCGGTCGCCGTTCACGCCCGACTGATTCAGCTTGATGTTCCGTTGATGTTGCTGGTTTCGTTCGCCCTGCTGGCCATGCTAATGGATGGACGTGTTGCGCGCGTCGAGGGCGCTGTGCTGCTGGTCGGGTTTGTCGCCTACGTGGCATTCACGTACCTCCAGTCCAGAAAGGAGACCGCTGAGATTCAGGAAACGATTGCCGGAATAGCGCCGGTCTCGTCGACGGGCGTTGCGATGAGCGTGGTTCTCCTCACAGCGGGACTTGCAGCCCTCCTCGGGGGCGGGCACCTCCTGGTCGGGGCCGCAGTCGACCTTGCGGTCGGTCTGGGTTTGAGCGAGGCGGTGGTCGGGCTGACGATTGTGGCGATCGGTACGAGTTTGCCGGAGCTGGTGACGTCGATCGTAGCGTCGATCCGTGGACAGGGCGATATCGCCGCAGGCAACGTGGTGGGAAGCTGCATATTCAACATCCTGGGAATCCTGGGGATCACGGCGACGGTCAACCCGCTGGCGCAGGGCGATGTGGGGTGGGTTGACCTGCTGACCATGACCGGTCTCGCGGTTGTAGCCCTGCCTTTTCTCTTCACACGTTTGAGATTGAGCAGATGGGAGGGCGCTGCCTTGCTTGGCGTTTATGTGGCGTACATCATCTGGCGTCTGATGGGGTGACGGAGGGTATCTGCAGATATAACTCCCACCGTCGATCAACCGGGAGTTCGTGGTGCTGACGGTTGTGGGTCGAGTTCCGGGGTCGAGATCTGGCAGGTGCGACCGGCGTCTGAAGCAGGCTGTCGGTGAATTACACCGGCAACATCGAGCGATTCTTCGTCGGGACGCTGCGAGATTACCCTAACGACCACCTTGAGCCCTCCCGACAGATGGAGTAGACATTCCCTCTCGCGGCGGACTCAAGCCCGCCTGTCACACGCCGGTCGGTTTGAGGTCGTTCTTGTTGTGAATTGTAGTCGACTGCTCACGGCAGGTGACGACAGAGACGTGACGATACACCGGTCACGGGCAGCGCACTCGATAGTACTCCTACAGCCAGCGGGGTGAAAGCGATGGTTGCGTTGATGGTGGTGGTCACCGTGGTTGTCTTTCTGATTGTCGACGTCACGACGCGTCTTGCGCTCAAGAAGTACCAGGAGAACAAAGAGCGACAACAGCGTGCAGAGGCGCTCGAACTCGGCCTGAAACTCGACTACTCCGAGGAGGCGCCGACACTCAAGCGCGTCGAAGTTGCGGATCCAAAGGCGTGGATACTCGCCGTAGACGACGAGTCAATCGTTCTCGAGTCGTTCCGCAAGATTCTCGTGCTCTCGGGTTTCAACGTCGATACCGTGGAGAACGGAAAGGAAGCGCTCGGACTCATCCGCAACCACGAGTACGACTTCGTCTTTACGGACCTGAAGATGCCCGAAATGGATGGTATCGATGTCGTTAAAGCGGTTAAGCATGTCAGACCCGACATCGACGTCATAATGATCACGGGTTATGCGACGATTGAGTCCGCCGTCGATGCCATGAAGTACGGCGCCATGGACTACGTGCAGAAGCCGTTCACGGCCGACGAACTCATTGCGTTCGCAAGTCAGGCACTCATCCGTCGGCAGGCGCGAATCGAGAAGGAGCGAAGGCCGAAGCTGCATCTGGTTACTCCCTCCTCCAGTGCATCGGTGGAACCCAAGACCGTCAACGTACCGGCGGGATTGTTCATCTCGCCCACCCATTCGTGGGTCTATTTGTGCCGGGACGGTTACTTGCTCGTCGGCATCGATGATTTCGCGCTGAAGGTTATTGGAGAGGTCGACGAGGTTCTCGCTGTGCGGGTTGGGCAGAACGTGAGGAAGGGCGAGCGATTGTTTGACGTCATCAGCGGGAACGCCACAGTTTCATTTGTCTCGCCGGTTTCAGGCAGGGTGGCGACCATCAACGAAGGCATTCTCGATGAGCCGGAGCTTGTAACACGCGAGCCCTACGATCGCGGCTGGGTCTGCGGAATCGAGCCCTCCGACCTGCCGAATGAAATACGGTCGCTTCGTATCGGCGCCGAAGCTATCGAATGGTATCAGCATGAGGTGGATCGCTACGTGGAGATGGTGGATGCACACGGGGCCGGGGAAGGCGGCAGACCGCTTTCGCCCGCCGACGTTCTCAGCTCTTCCGCGGAAGAACCGCAACAATCTGTTGCGGATGCTTGACACCGGGTCCATCCGACACCACGCAGGCCGAACATGACCAGATCCGTTCTCTTTACAGTTGCTGTTTTCGTTGTCGGGAGTCTCAGCTGTTTTCTCGGGTGCTTGACGTCCGGAGACGCGCCGAATGCGGGCGCCATTCAGCAGGACGATGCTGTGCCGGCCGCGGTGACTCTCGCGGAAGTGGTATTTCCGCCTCCTGCCGTTTTCGATCACGAGTTCCACATTGATGATGCCGAGCTTGAATGCGTGGAGTGTCATCACGAGACGGCGGCGTCACCGCTGAACACGCCTCACGTGGAGTACTTCGAGGATCTCTGGATAACTTGTGAGACATGTCATCACGGGGATACTCCGGATCTCGGCCCCCAGGCATGTGAGGATTGTCACACCCGAGCGGCGGGCGGAATTTCTGATCAGACGATCACGGCGAAGGTTGCGACGCACCTCAGTTGCTGGGAATGTCATGACTCAGGGACGGGTGTTGAAGCGAGTGAGAACTGCGTCTTTTGTCATCAGGAACCGGAGGAGGACTGAGGAAGCAATCTTCAGAGGAGTTATTCCATGGATCGAAGATCGTTCTTGAAGACCGGAGGCGCGGCCGCAGCATGTGCAGTCACTGGAAAGCGCCAGGATCAACTGGAGGACCCCACGGAATTTGTCGGCGTCCTCGTCGATACGACGCGATGTATCGGCTGTCGGTCGTGCGAGGTCGCGTGCGGAATGGCCCATGACCTCCACGTTCCGGACGTGCAAAACGATGGCGCTCTCGATGAGAAGCGTACAACGTCCGAGCGCCAGTGGACGGTCGTCAACCGATACGATACGGACGCGGGAGAGGTGTTCGTCAAAAAGCAGTGCATGCACTGCTGGCAGCCCGCGTGCGCCTCGGCGTGTCTGACGAATGCGATGCACAAGACGAAAGAGGGCCCCGTCATCTGGCGGTCAGACAAGTGTATGGGCTGTCGCTTCTGCATGGTCTCTTGCCCGTTCGACGTTCCGAAGTTCGAATACGATTCCTGGAACCCGCGCATCCAGAAGTGCACCATGTGCTGGGATCGACTTCAGCAGGGCCAGGAGCCGGCATGCGTGAAGGCCTGCCCCACGGACGCGCTGACATTCGGCCCGAAACGCGAACTGATGGAGATTGCACGCATCCGCATATACAACCACCCGGACCGGTACGTGCACAAGATCTATGGCGAGCACGAAGTGGGCGGTACGGGCTGGCTATACCTGTCGGCAGTGCCTTTCGAACAGCTGGGCTTTCGGATGGATCTGGGCACGACACCATACCCTGAGTACACACGAGACTTTTTGTATGGCGTGCCGGTGGTTCTCTTCGCCCTCCCCGCACTTCTGTACGGCATGCGACTACTGTCCGACGGTTCAGATAGCGAGATGGGGCCTCCGGACCCGAGAAACGACAACCCTTGAGGCGGCAGCATGAGTAGCGGAGCGACACTCTCGGCCGGGGCGGAGCCTCTGCAAAAGAAGCCGAGCTTCTGGACGCCTTTCAATGTCATCTCGTTGCCCATCATGGCAGCAGGGCTGATTATCCTGGTGATCAGATTCACGCAGGGACTCGGCTCGGTGACAAACCTCAACCAGGAGTTTCCATGGGGCTTCTGGATTGGATTTGACGTGGTGACGGGCGTTGCGTTTGCGGGAGGCGCCTACGTCATCACGTTCACCGTGTACGTGATGCGCTCGCGAAAATACATGCCGATCGTGCGCGTGACGGTGCTGAACGGTCTGCTGGCCTACATCTTCTATGCAGGCGCCCTTGTGCTGGACCTGGGTCGGCCGTGGAACATCATCAATCCCATCATCGGGAATGACTTTGGGTACAACTCGGTTCTTTTTCTGGTCGCGTGGCATTTCCTGCTGTACATGGCGGCGGAGTTTATCGAGTTCTCACCGGTCGTTGCGGAATGGCTTGGGTGGCGTCGTGCCCGGAAGATCCTCCATTCTCTGACGCTGGCGGCTGTGATCTTCGGGGTAACACTTTCCACCCTGCATCAGTCCGGACTCGGGGCATTGTTCCTGTTGGCCAAAGCCAAGATTCATCCACTCTGGTATTCCGAGTTCATCCCGATTCTCTTCTTCGTCTCGAGCATCTTTGCCGGGCTCGCCATGATTATCGTCGAGGGCACGATCAGTCACCGCGTGCTTCGAGATCGCGTAAAAATGGGCAACTTCGATTTCGAGGAGATCATCTTCGGACTCGCCAAGGGGGCGGCCATAGCGATGTTCGCCTACTACTTCTTCAAGTTGCTCGTCTTTCTTCACGAGGGACACTGGGAGTATCTCGGAGAAAGCTGGGGGTATCTGTACCTGCTCGAAGTGGGTGGGCTCACGCTGGTCCCCTGCATCCTGTTCGCGTTCGGGGTTCGCAACCGTCGCATAGGAATCGTGCGATTTGCCGCAGTCCTGACGCTCCTGGGCGTGCTTCTAAACCGGATGAATGTTTCCATCATTGCGTTCAACTGGTATGTACCCAACCACTACTACCCGAGTTGGATGGAAATCGTGGTGACGCTGATGATTATCTGTGCCGAGATCTGGGTGTTTCGATGGATCGTGACGCGCATGCCAGTCTATGAACGGTCGGCCCCCGGTCCGGACGAAACTGAAGCAGAGAGGTTGTGATGGAAACCTACACGTACGTCAACATCTTCGAGACCAAGGGCCTCGAGTATCTGCTCCTCATTTGCTTCCTGGTTCTGTTCATTCTGTTGATCAGATATCTGAACACTTCTCCCGATCCAGGTAGTCCATGATGCGGCAGCGCCTCAGCACGAAGCTGATCGTTTGGGGTGGAACGTCTTCCGCCATCATCATCGGCCTGTTTGCATGGCTCGTGGTCGAGAACTACCAGAGCCATCTGGTGGCGGATCTCGAGGAATACGCCGAGCAACTGAGCGAGACCGTCAAGAGCAGTACCAGGTACGACATGCTCTTGAATCAGCGGTCGTCCGTGCACGAGATCATCAACACGATCGGCAGGCAGCAGGCAATCGATCGCGTGCGTGTTTACAACAAAGATGGCGAGGTCATCTACTCAAGCGATTCGACCGACATCGGCCATCTCGTAGATATGCGGGCCGAGGCGTGCTATGCGTGCCACACGGCGGACCGCCCTCTCGAGAGTCTGCCGATTTCAGATCGTACACGGACGTTCAGTATCAACGGCGATTCCAGGCTGATGGGAATCATCAGTCCCATCTACAACGAGCCATCGTGCTGGCAGTCAAGCTGCCATGCGCATGAGGAAGAGCAGAAGGTGTTGGGTGTGCTCGATCTCACCCTGCCACTGGAGGAGGTCGACCAGCAACGACGGTCGGCGACGTTGATGGTCATCGGGCTTTCATTTGTGGTCATGATCGCAATCAGCCTGATCATCTTTGTGATG
>JABDKH010000003.1 GCA_013002345.1 Rhodothermales bacterium | reverse complement strand
CGTGCCGGAACAAGGCCGGTGGCGATATACGGATCGGAGAGGGCCTTGTCGGTCTGGCCCGTCTCGTAAAGGTGTCCGACGGTATTCCAGAAGCGACCTGCATCGTACACCGATTCGGTGTGGACCGGTACCTCGCGAACGGTCCACGGCGCCGGCAGCTCTGTGGCCGCGATGCCGGCGTCGGCTGCCGGCTCAATCTCAATCACGGAGACGGTTTTGAAACCTCGCTCGAAGGCCTGCAAGAATGTATCGAGCAGATGGTCTCCGACCGGCAACTGCTGCTTGAGGCTGACACCATAGGCCGTCACCAGCGCACCGGGTTCGGTCTGCGACAGCGGTGGGTAGGAGGCGACGGCTGCACCCGCGAGTGCATGTGCCGCCAGCTGACGCTGGATCCACCGGTCCGTCGAGAGCGAGGTGGCGATGGCCTCAACATCAACGTGTTTGATGAGAAGGTGTTTGTTGTGGATCGACCGGGTTGTTCGCTGGGGCAGTGTCTTCCAGATCTCGTGCGCCTCCGCCGGGGCAGCCACGATGAGCACGCCGTCTTGCTGGAGGGAGGCCAGCACCCGATCGTCGGCCAGTGCATGGAGCTCTGTCACGGCCACGAGTTCGGAAACAGTGCCCGGCGGCGGTGGTTTCTCTTCACCGAACGAGTGTCGGACCTGCCATCCGGACGGCTCGAATCTGTGTTCACCCACGGCCTGTGTAGATCGGCACCCAACACTCCATCCGTGAACGTCAAAGATAACCGTGCTCAAGGCCGCCGCGATCATGTCGAGATTCTGATCCGCGCTTGCATGCATAGATAGAGCGGATCCGGAGCGTTCGTTCCTCGACTTTCCCCTCGTGCCCGCCAGCCCCAGTCGTCCGATACCCGAGTACGCGCTCTCGAGGAGCTGACTCAGGCGCTCAAGCGTGGGCAGTCGCGTCTCCGGGCTCTCAAAGTGCACGCCCACGTGGAACGCTCTGACGTTTGCGGCGGCGGGCAGCATGTTGGCCACGAGCGCGGCCAGATCTTCCACTCCCACATTGTCGCTCGCTGTGGTGATTCCCGAGTACAATTCCGGTCGGTCCGTGGAAACCGCAAACCGCGGATACTCCGCGTGTGGAAGAGTGCCTTCGTCGTACAGGCCGTTCTCGTTGGCTCGATCAAGTGACGCACGAATCTCGGCGGCAATTGGAGGATTCTGGGCAAACGCGCGATGCACGCTTTCGAGCACGGTGACCCTTTTCTTGCCCTGCAGCAGTTTGCACAGTTCGGCGCCGGGGAACGGTCGGAACATGTGAATCACGACCAGCCCGACCTTGCGGCCTTGCGCTCGCTCCTGGTCGACCACCCACCGAAGGGACTCGCACACCGCTCCGATGGCGACGACCACGTACTGTGCATCATTCACCCGGTATCCGGACACCGGTTGATAGCGCCTTCCGGTGAGGCGAGCGAACTCGTCGAAGGCATCGTCCGCAATCGACGGAACATGGTCGAAGAAGTATACACCCTGGCCGGCGAGTGCTCTTGAACCGGCGGTGCGATCGAGGCGTGCACCCATGCCGATCGGGCGGTCGACGTCAAGCAGCCGGGGTACGCGTCGTCTCGTGTCGCCGAACAGGATCTTCTGCGAAGGCGTCGGTGAGGTCAATATGTCGTCGGGGCTTCCAAGGAAGTCGGCCCCAAGGCCCGACTCGACCAGTCGGGCCGTCATGACTTCGTTTGATTCACCAAACACGTCGTTGCTGCAGATACCCGGCAAGAGGGAATGCTCTGCAATGCGGTGGGCTATCAAACCGAAGTCCACTACTTCCTGCAGGTTGGTCGCAAACAGTAGGAAACAGCCACTGTCTCGCATCGCGAAGAAAGCGTCGTGTCCTCCGCTCGGCGTACAAACGTGGTGTATGGTGAACGGAACGTGATTGCCGGCGGACTGTGAGACGGCAGACTGGACCTGTGCGAATTCGGTGCCTTTGAGGAAACCGGTCGAGCGCATCCCGGCGGATGATTGTCCGATCAGTTTACCGATCGCTGCGGCGGGCGCAAGATTGCCGACTGCCCGGCTATCTGCTTTCACGCGCAACGTCGACAGGACCGAGGAGCCGGCCTGCAGCTCAGCAGACTGAAGGGCCTCGGACGCAGGAACGGCCGAACGAACACCCGGCCATGGAGCGGTGTCTGCCTTCTTCTTCTTGCCGGGAATCAACATTACGCAGTCGGGCTTTTGGTCTTCGTCGTACTGAGTTCCGCGAACTGCTGGCCCGGTATCCACTTGATAGCTCCGGTGGGGCAGCGCAGCGTGGCGATCGGCGTCAGCAGTCCGATGTTTTCATCGTTGATTACGGGGAGGTTGTGTTCCATCGAAATCAATCCGACGGGTGCGTCGGCAGCGCAAATCCCGCAGCCGGTGCAGGCGACTTTACACTGCGCGAGCGCCGCCTCGCCTTCCAGTATGGACTTGCACTGCACGACGAGACAGTGACTCACGGGCTCTATCACGAAAAGATCTTTCGGGCACGCGCGAACGCAGTCGCCGCAGGCTGTACAAAGCTCCAGGTCAACTACCGGCAAGCCATTGTCAGCCATAGTGATAGCATCGAACGTGCACGATACCTCGCAGTCGGCCAGTCCGAGGCAGCCGAACGTACATCCCTTGAACCCGCCGCCGATCGTGGCCGCAGCACGACACGACGAAAAGCCCTCGTACTCGCCAACCTGCAGTGCAACATCTCGGCCACCGGCGCAGAGAAGGCGCGCCACTTTCTTCTCTGCCGTACCGGCGTCGATCCCCAGGAAGTTGGCAACGAAACGTGCCGAATCCGGTCCGCCAACCGGGCAATCCGACGGTTGGATGTCGCCCTCGACTACTTTCTCGGCGAACGCGCGACAGCCCGGCAGTCCGCACGCCCCGCAGTTTGCTCCGGGAAGCATGTCGGTGACGGTATCGATCCGCGGATCCTCATACACCCAGAGCTTTCGATGGGCGACTGCGAGAACGATCGCCAGCAATACGCTCAGCCCGGCCAGAAATCCGACAGCGATCAGAGCGTCCATGGACTCTACTGGAAGGGTTGTGCGCGCCGGATAAGATCCTCAAGTCCCGGCTCGTCGGGATTACGAGGCTTTCCTGGGTGAATGATTCTCACGGGGCACTTCTCCGCTGCAAGCACAAGTTCGCGGAATGATCCGGCTGATGCATCCTTGATGTACGCCTGCTTGTTACCATCGTACGCATACATCCGCGAATTCATGTTTGTACACTCGTTGCAGGACGTGCACCGTGGCGTCTCGATGTACGGCTCGTCAAGGGTGATTGCTTCCTCCTCTTCCTCTTCCACCACGGCGGCCGGTTCTGCCTCAACGACCTCGGCCGCCTCTTCGATCACATCTGTCGGGTCCGATGGCATTACCTGAGGCGCGGCTGCCGATGCCTGGAGAGCGTCGCCCGTCGGACGTAGACCGAGCAAGCCTGCCGCGATGTTTGCCACAATTTCCCGGGCCAGCGTCCCGGTCGCTTTGTCTAATTCCGTTCGGACTTTCTCCTCGGCTTCGGCAATGGAATTCTGTCGCTCCTCGTCTAACGTGGCGCGCTCCGCCTCGATCAGACGCTCTGCATGTGAGCTCTTAACGCCTCCCAGCTCCTGCAGCGTTTTCCACTTCCTCAGCGCCGCCCGTGCCGCATCGGTCACCGGGTACGTGACGATGACTCTCTGCATCCGACCCCGCTCATCAGCCATCCAGATGTAGGGTATTCGGTTGGCCGATGAAGCCTCGTCGATGTCGATGAAATCTTCGACGGGAATCATTTCCGGCTGCCACTGGGCGCCCGGGATCATGCGAAAGTGGTCGGTATGCCTCGGATCGAGTGCCAGGAAGTCAGCGAAAGTGAATGCCGTTGAAAGCGTGTTCCGGCTCGATTGCGGAGAGGAGTAGGTAATTTCGCTACGGCTCCAGGGTTGGTCTGCGGCTGGATTTGCGGCGATGTTGAATCGGTCTGCCCAATCTGTCGGGGCGGGATCGAACGTGAAAATCGGGAACGCCCTCGCCTCCAGTGCAACGGCCGATGCAAGGTACCGGTCCTTGTCGTGAAGTGTCGTCGACAGATCCTGGCAGATTGAGTACAGCGCCGGGCCGTGGTACCGGGTGCCCGACATGGCACTGTCGATGAAGGCTGTTAACTCCGAGGCCGGGGACTGCGTTACATGGGCCCGCCCGAGACCTACTGCCTGCATGGCAATATCTGCGGCGACCGAAAGCGAGGAGGCTTTCTCTGACGCGGTTCGTATCCCGCTCGGAATGTCGTCTATCGACACGAGAATCTTTATCGGAAGATCGGAGCCCAGGAGCTCCATCAGCGCACCACGCGCGGTGCGGGACAGGGTTGACGACGGACCAAGATCGACGATGTATGGCGGACACACGGAACGCTCCTCGTCAGTGAGATGCATAACACCAAACTGATCGAAGACCGAATCGTGAAACTCTTCCCTGTAGCTGCCCGATGATTCGAGCAGAGCAATTCTAATGGCCCGGATCAAGGCGGCCAGCGTCCTGAGATTTTCATGCGAGCGTGCGACCGCCTGGGTGAGCCCCTCTGTTCCCGACAAGGTCCCATTCTGTCGGGCGCGAGCGAGTTTGATCGGCAGCGCCCGGAGATCGTCAGACACCGACTCCAGCCTTGTGCGCTGGCTCGTGGACATCCGCTCGGCGACGTTGGATTCTTCGACCAGTTTCGAGAGCGCTTCGAAGTCCAGCGCGTCCGCATAGCCCTTGCCAACCGATGCACGCAGATGTTCTGGATCGCGGCCTTCTTCGGATCCACCAAAGTCGGCTCTGAGAAATTCCTCCATCATGACTGCGAGGCCTTCCGCGTCTTCCTTGATCGGAGCAAACATCGTTTCCCACTCGCGATCGACCGTGCGCTTCAGAATCTGAATCATCGTCGCGCGTCCGAGGTCGTGCAGGCGTCCGTCCGGCGCAAGCGATCTCAATTCCTTCAATTGCTTTCGCTGGGCGTCGCTCGCGTCATCGTCAGAAACGGTAGCGAGGATTCGGTTCTCCGCCCGGTTCCACAGTTCGGAAAGGAGTGCTTCCGGGTCCTGACTGAACTCCGCAAGAACGGCGACCTCCAACTTTCGAACGAGTGACTCACGCTCGCCCTGTGAGCCGGCGCTTTCGTCCCCGAGCAGGCCATCCATGATGATTGCCAGTGGCAGTTCGGGACCCGAATGATCGACCGGGATCAGCACGGGATACGGGCCACGGACGGATGGCGAGGAAACATAATCGTAAAGCTGTGCAGGTACGAGCCCGGCATCGTCAAGCCTGACTCCGACGTCGCGCCCGGTGTGATGGAATGCGAGCAGCTGACGTCTCACTTCGTCGGATGCGACGGATGCCTCTTCTCGTTCCATGTGAAGACCGGCCGATCCGGAATAGAAATCCGGACCATCCTCAAAGTCGTGCCAGGGGACTTCGAGAAATGCTGCATCCGTAACCGTATCCGCATCATGCGGCGACTCGCCGTTTGAACTCGCAGAGCCGTCACCCGAAATGGTGGGGCTGTCCGGCAATGTGCCGGCGCGGACAGCGATCAGCAGGGACGCGGCAATCTCCTCAAATCCGATTCCGGGTGCTGATTCCAGACGCTGCGTCGGCGTAGCGAACAGCCGCAGTCGCAAATCCCGAACCGTCTGTCTCGAGGATTCGCCGAGCGAGTACCAGAGATCTTCAGGATCGCTAGACTGTGATTCGAAAAGTGCCAGGCCACCGGGACGGATTCCCGCGAACAGGTGCTCAAGTTCTCGCCGAGCGGCACCGGGACACAACAGCACATCTGCAGCCAGGCTCGTCTCCGAAGCCGATCCGAGGAAGATATCAAACGATCGATCCCTTGGATCGCCGACGACCCGGGCGCAAGCACCGTCAATAGTCGAGATCTCCGCAATGCGACGCGCAATTCGATAGCCGCGGGTCGAGACGAGGAGGGCCCTTACTTCATTGTCGCCGGCGTGATGATCGACATCCGAGTCATCTCGTGCTTCCAGCGTGTACGATCTGCCCGTGGCGGACTCGAATGCCGCAATCGCTTTTGAGAGGAGCGCCGGAGCGTCGTGAATGAGCTGGACTGCGTCCAGCTCTGCCGGGCGTGTCTCGGGGACACGTCGGCGGCGAGTTCCAAACGCCGTTTTCTGGTACGCGTTCGGACTGTCGATTTCGTCAGACGGTGTGCCGAGCAGATGGCTCAGCAGCGCAGCGTCAGGGATGTTAATCGTGTCAAACCGAGCGATGCCGTCCTCGATGGCGAGCCGAACCGTAACAGGGCAGAGGGAGAGTTCAGCAGCCATGTGCGCAATGATGCCCAGGTCAACGGCTTGCTGCGGAGAACGCGCGATGAACTCGAGCTCCGCGATCGATGCGTCGCCATCATGATGGTCGACCACATAGCTGACGAACGGTCCCAGGTCGGGAGCTGCGCCGGTAGCGACTCCGGCTCCCATCACTGCGACGCGCAGGCCATCCGCAGCGAGTACTCGCGCTTCGTTCAGGGCGGCGGAATGGTCGGTCGCGGTGACGGGCGGGATCGGGATTCCGACATTGCGCCCCGGCGTGTCGAAGACAATCTCGCTCCAGAGCGCGGTTGCAGTTTCGGCTACCGGTTCACTGGCGATAAACGCATCGCAGCACCTGGATACCATCTTAATGATGGCACCTAGTTGATCTGCTGCCTGTGTGTTGGGATCAGCGGTGTCAGCTGCCGCTCTCACCGTTTGCGCTGTGTGAAGCGTCTTGCTCAAGGTTCTGGCCGTTTCGACTGCCTACGTGGACGGCAAACTTGTCCAACTCAAGATTGATAGCCTCTCTTCTGGCCTCGACCGAGAACGCCTTTCGAGGTCGACGAGAATCCTCATAACACTCGACTCGATCGTTCCGATACAGAATCCCGATGGGCTCCGCTTCCGACATAGCAGCAACTTCACGAGCTCTGTTGATGTCGGACGGGTCGTGATCCACTCGCTTTTGATAGACCTTCGTAAGGTTTTCTGGCACCTGGAGGCCGTTCTCATGTTCGAGCAGCAGACACCTGTTCGGGTCCGTCATGAATCCGTCGAAGAAGCCAGGCATGAAGTGCGGACACCGCTGTGCGATTCGCACAAACGACAATCCTCTGTGATGAAACGCCTGTTGAATGATCTGGTAAAGCAGGTCCGGGATCCATTCGACGGCGTTGGCGACAAACGAAACGTTACCGACACCGAGCGTCGTGCTCAGAATGTTGAGAGGTTCGGTGTATGAGCCGTGCGGTGTCGTATTCGTCTTCAGGCCTTTGGGTGACGTTGGCGAGGCCTGCTTCTTCGTCATCCCGTAAATCTGGTTGTCGTGAACGAGAACGACGAGATTCATATTGTACCGGATCGCATGGATCCAGTGGGCGGTGCCGATGCTGCAGCAGTCGCCGTCTCCCATGTTCACGAAGACATTCAGGTCCGGTCGTCGGATCTTGACGCCTTCGGCGATCGGAAGTGCGCGCCCGTGGAGTCCGTGGAATCCGTACGTGCCCATGTGGTGCGGGAAGCGACTGGAGCAGCCGATGCCCGAGACGAACACGGTCTTCTCCGGTGGCAGTTGTTCGTCACGACAGAGACGCTGCACGGCGGTAAGTATGGCGTTGTCGCCACAGCCCGGACACCAGCGCGGGACGGCGCTCTGATAGTCCGAAAGGTTGTACTGCGGCTCGTCGATCTCGATCGAGCTCAAGGTGTTCAGGCCAAACATCGGCAGTGGGTCCCTATTGGGCCTCGACTAGTTGGCGGAGCATAGCTTCGATGCGACCGGGCTGCAGCGGTTCGCCGTGTACGTTCGACCAGGAGTCTACGTCAACGAGATACCGTGCCCTGAGGAGGAACGCAAGATTGGAATATCTGCGATTGTCGCTATCTATCAGTTCGTCTTCAAGGCTGTCGGAGTAGTTGATTTCGACAGCAATCACCTTCTTGAACCGTTTCAGGATCTCACCGATGCCGGAGGCCATCGGTTGCAAGAACTTGATGTGGAGCGATGACACGCTGGCACCGTCCTTTCGGAGGCGCGATACTGCCTCGTGGATTGCACCTTGAGTACTGCCCCAGCCAACAACCAGCACGTCACCTTCCTCGTCGCCGAATGTCTCAGGCGTCTTCAAGGTCTTCTGGAAGGCCGCCAGCTTCAGGCTTCTGCTTCGGGCGCCTTCCTGATTGGCGCCACGGTTGTACGCGACCTTGCCCATGCGATTGTGGGCCAGTCCGGTCAGCGTGAACATGCCGCCGGGTTGACCAGGAATAATCCGGCGCGAAAGTCCGGTCGTCTCATCCCAGTCATACGGAGGCGTACCCTCGGGCAATGCGCTCTGGTCGATCGGAGGTGCGAGCCAGTCCCGGCTGAACTCAGGTCTCGGGAAGGGTTGCTGGCCAGTGGCCAGGTTCGCGTCTGATAGGACCAGAACCGGCATTCGGAACGTTTCTGCAATCTTTCGGGCGGTCAGGATTGAATAGAAACAATCCTCAATCGTAGCAGGAGCCATCACGACTTTCGGGGCGTCGCCGTGCGTGCTGAATAATGCGGCGAGCAGGTCTCCCTGTTCGACCTTTGTCGGCAGTCCCGTGCTCGGTCCGCCGCGTTGGACGTTTACGACTACCAGCGGAATCTCGGCCATTACGGCGAGCCCTAGCAATTCGGTCTTGAGCGCTATGCCCGGACCGGATGTAATGGTAACGGCACATTTGCCGGCGTATGACGCGCCGATCGCGAAGCCGCAGGCGGCGATCTCATCTTCAGCCTGATGTACTACGCCGCCCACATTTTCAAAGATCTCACTCAGGTGGTGAGACGCCGACGTAGCCGGGGTTATTGGATACATCGCACACACATCCATCCCGGAGGCCATGATGCCAAGCGCGATTGCGACATTGCCGTTGGATACGATCTGCGGTCCCAGGATCTTGGCTGAAGGGATTCGAAACTGGAAATCCAGATTCTCCTGTCCCCATTCATATCCTGCTTCCAGCAGCGCTACGTTGTTGTCGACGATCTTCTTTCCCTTCCGGCCAAATACAAATCGAATCTGTTCTCGACCGAGCTCGAGTTCACGGTCGTACAGGTAAGACAGCATGCCGAGAACGAACATGTTCTTACCGCGCATCGGGTTGTCCACATGCTGCAGTGTCACCACTTCCATGGGGACCTCGTAGACGCGGAGGCCTTCCTTGATCATCCGGTCGTACACCTGGACGTAGGAGGCAGCGATCTCGGGGTCTGCGTGCTCTCGCCACTTGTCCTCGATCAGGACGATGCATCCCGGCTTCAACGCACCGGACTCAAGACGGCCTGTAAGGACCATCTCGTTGAACGCCACGACAACATCTGCAGCGTCGCCGGAGTTCGTGATCGGGGAGGAGCCAACCCGAATTCGGATACCGCTCGCTCCAGCTGCATTACGCGGAGGCGGTTGAATTTCGGCCGGAATAATCTCCACCGTCCAGATGCCATTGCCCATTTTCGCAGAGATCGTGCCGAAGGCCTGGCCGGCCTTCTGCGCACCTTCTCCCGCGTCACTGACAATCTCGACGACGTGTTGGTCGAGAGTGATTATTTCCTTCGCAGCGCGGCCATCGGCAGGTTTGCCCGCGGCTGAATTCCTCGAAGGGGAGTCGGATCGGACAGCACCTATTTGTTCGGAGCTATCGGTGGTGGATGGCGACATCTCGTAGGATCATTGGCGGGGAAAAACCGGACCTGGCGCAACTAGTCCGCTCGAACACCACAATATCGGGAGAGTTCAGTCTTCAAACAATTATGACGAATCCCCCACAGCGCGTAGGGAATTCCTTTACACATGTGTTTGTTACCCGGTACTCGATGTCGGCTTGAGTGTGACCGGACCTGACGCCGGTCGGGCATCCGGCGAGTAAAACCAGCCGGATACTCGTTCGGGCATGATGAGTCCATCGAATGTCATGATCACGTCGCCGTGTCCGGTGTCCCGCAGTCGCAGCGAAAGGCGACCTCCTCGACGCGCACCGAAGACTTTGACGAAAACCTGAAACCTGTCGGCGTGCACGCTGCAGTCGGCAGGATCGACCCAGTAGCTTCCGGACCCCGTAACCTGTCCGCCCGTGTTCGTGAGGTTAAGACTCACGCTCATCGGAGACCAACATGCCTCATCGGCTTCGCCTGCAGCGTAAGCGTCAAAGCTGCCGGTCCAGGAGCCGAGCGATGTAGACTCGGCACTGCCTTCGAGTGCCACGGACGGGGCGTCCTCCAGCCCGAAGAATACGTGGTCGCTGTCTGCCTGGTCCGCCGACGCGCTGTCGTGCGAGATCGTCTGGTTGGCCGGAGAGATCCACCCGCGCACGAGCGAATACTCCGATGGAACGGCCAGGTCGACAGCGATCAGCAACAACACCGGAAGGCAGATGTACCGTCCAATGTTTGTCAGCACTCTTTGCGTTGCTGAACGGGATGATTCCGTAGTGCTTTTCATGGGTGATCCTTGACTGGAAGACGGATCCGGGGATCGAGGTGGGAGGCCCCAATCACGTCTGTTTAGTATCGGGCAAACGCGGATTCGCTTTAGGCAGGCCTCAAGGGAGGTCCATGGGGCCATTCAGACGCGGAAATGCCCTCGGATTGTGCAACCGAAGCGTGGCCGTCCCGTAGCGAGGATTCCGCTCCATTTTCATTTGCCGGATGGCGATCACATCAATCGGTCGCTCTCCAGTAGTCCCCGATCAATCATGAACGCGACCGCTCTCGGCCGGGATCAAAGCCATCTCACGGCCTTCGTCATCTGCCTCGTGCTGCTCAGTTTCCCGGTGGGCGATTCAACAGGCCAGACCATGATGCCTCCAGGTAGAGAGCAGCAGTCTGCAGAGTTCGCCCCCAACATCAAGCCGACTCTGGCTTTGACGAAAACGGATGGCCCAATCGTGATTGATGGCGATCTAGACGATCCCGGCTGGGCAAATGCAGCACGCGCTGTGAACTTCGCCCAGAACTACCCCGGAGACCAGACAAAGCCTCCCATCGATATCGAGGCCTGGACCACCTACGACGATGAAAGCATCTACTTCGCATTCATCATTCGGGACGACCCCGGCGCCGTGCGCGCCAACCTGAGCGATCGCGATCGAATATTTCAGGACGACTATGTGGGTGTCATAATGGATACGTACGGCGATAATGCGTGGGCGTATTTCATCGCGGCTAATCCGCTCGGCATCCAGGGCGATACGAGAATTGTCAACAATGGCCCGGAGGATGATACGTTCAACATTGTGTACTCGTCAGACGGACGAGTGACCGAGACGGGCTACCAGGTCGAGATGGCGGTTCCCTTTCGAAGTCTCCGATTCCCCGATCGAGACGTGCAAGACTGGAACATGACATTCTGGATTACGCATCCTCGTCAGAGTCGTGGCCAGTACACATGGGCCGCCATCAATCGGGATGATCCGTGCTGGTTTTGTCAGTTCGGGACCTTGACAGGAATTCGCGGTGTGTCGGGTGGTGGCGGCCTGGAACTGCTGCCGGCTGTCACCGGCTCACAGGCCGGGGCTCTTCGATCGTCAGGCGACCCCTCGGATGGCATTGATAACGGAAAGCTCAGCGCTGACCCATCACTCGGCATCAAGTACGCCGTCTCAGCAAATTTGACGGCCGATGTGGCTGTTAACCCGGATTTCAGTCAGATTGAAGCCGACGCGGCCCAGATCGACGTGAACACCACGTTTGCGCTGTTCTTTCAGGAGCGACGGCCGTTCTTCCAGGAGGGGAGTGACCTGTTCCAGACATGGGTACCGACGGTCTACACACGCTCCATCAACAATCCGATCGCGTCGGGCAAAGTGACGGCTCGGTATGGGCGGACGAGCGTCGGCTACATCGGAGGCGTGGACCGGGATTCTCCGCTGATCCTGCCGTTTGAGGAGCAAAGCGATTTTGTTCAGGCGGGGCGCAGCGTGAGCAATATCATCAGAGCGAGGCGATCGTTTGGATCGAGTTCGCATGTGGGAGCGCTTATCACGGACCGGCGGCTTACGGACGATAACGGCTCGGGTACGACGGTCAGTCTTGACTCACGCCTGCGGTTGTCGAACAACTACTCCGTCGAACTCCAGTTCGTGGGGAGCCATACCGCGGAACCGAACAGCGCGGAGTTGTCGGAATCGGTGAGCGACATTACGTTCGACTCCGGCAAACACACAGCCCGGCTCGACGGCGAGTCATTTAGCGGGTTTGCATCACAGGTCAGTTTTGAGCGGAGCGCACGACACTGGAATGTTGATCTGGATTATGCGGCAACGAGCCCGACCTTCCGCGCCGACAACGGCTTCATTACGCAGAATAACCTCCATCGGACGACGCTCTGGACGGGTTACACGTTCTATTTCGATGGGATCGTCGAACGCATCATGCCGGCGATCGTCACAGGGTACTGGTGGAATTTCGACGGGGTTCGGAAAGACAAATTCTTGTGGCTGCAAGGTAACATCAATCTCAAGGCTCAAACCCACGTTGGCATCCGGTGGCTGGTTCGGAGTGACGAGCGATTCCGGGGAGAGGATTTCCAGGGATTACGTCGACTAAGCGTCAATGTGAACTCGAATTTCTCCGATCCCGTAAAACTCGGTGCGTTCATGAATGTGGGGCGGAGCATTGCACGGAATCTTGAGACTCCGGTGATGGGTCGATCCCTCGATCTCGAATTCTGGGGGACGATCAAGCCGATCTCGCGACTCGTGCTCGAGCCGTCATTGACCTATGCATCGCTGGACGAAGAGGCAAGCGGGGAGGAGGTGTTCAGCGGCTTTATAGTTCGTACTCGGGTCAACCTTCAGTTTACGAGACGATTATTCGTGCGACTCGTCACGCAATACAACGACTTCAGCGAACGATTCGAACTGGATCCTCTTGTCACGTACAAGATCAATCCTTTCACCGCGTTCTACGTCGGCTCGACGCATGACTACGACTCGTTTGGCGACCCCTACGGCGTGCGCCTGAGTGAGCGGCAGTTCTTCTTTAAGTTCCAGTACCTCGTGCGCGTGTAGCGCGGAACGGTCACGACTCGGGATCGAGAAGCGTTAGAATCGTCGTACCTGATGCCGGCGCACCGTTAGGCAGGGAAAACGTGCCTACAATGTTCTCGCCAGCTATCACGCCGTTGAACAGGAGAGTCGTTTTTTGGCTGGCGTCGTCCACGATGGCGAGGCTCACCTGGTCACCATGGCGCTCACCGCTCGCGCTGAAGAACGCAACGACCGGTTTCTCGTGACTGCTGCACACGGATGGGTCCACCACGTAGCTCCCAGGTCCGGAGATCTCCGTTCCATTTTCACTGAGTCGAAGGTTGACCTCATATGCAGACCAGCAGGAATTATCGACGTCGCCTTCCAGAATCGATGCGAAATGTCCTGACCAGCCGCCGCCGAGGTCGGCAAGGCCCGAATTTGCGGCGCTCAATCGGTTGACAGTTTCTTCCACCCCAAACCACATATGGTCGGAATCAGCGGATTCTCCTGACAGATCATAGGCCGGTAGCCCATCGTGGAGATTGTCGAGCGAGACAATCTCGAGTTGAGGCGAGTTGTTATTGTTCTGGCCGATGGCTGAACGCAGCACCGACACGTTCGGGTCGACCGAAAGGTCGAACACGAAGAAAACAAAAACTGCGGGCCATGCCATCTTCGCAGCGGACAGAATTCTGGTCCACTTGCCGCGTCCTTCGGGAGCCGTCTGATTTGTCATTTCGAGTACCTTGGCGCATGAGAGAAGGGTGTCGCGCGCAATTGCGCGGACTCGCACCTTCATCGTATCGGCGAGGAATGTCACTCTTTATAGCGCTCGGACTCTGATTTCTGGCATAAGATTGAGCGTTTGGCGAAACGGAGAAGCTCACCAGCCGGCGTATCAGCCCGATCGTGGGTGATGGCAGGGCTTTCGCAGGGGGGTCGAAAGGCCGATACTCCTCCCAGGGGTGCCCTCACATCTCAAGGACCATCCACAGCTTGGAGCGCCGCGATTAATGGGTCAGCAGCAGCTACTTCTTCTCGTACTGGGAATCGTAATCGTCGGTATGGCCGTCGTGATAGGTCTACAGGCGTTTTCCGAGAACAGCAAGAAGACCAACATGGACGCGTTGGTCGACGACGCAATCGACATTGCCACATCAGCGCAGGCATGGATGTTGAAGTCGAGTGTGTACGGCGGAGGAAACAACAGCTGCGCCACGACGTGCGATTGGAGTGGAGCGACACTGGAGCTTCTGGGATTCTCGACGACATCGTCGGGCGCCTATTCCAACCTTAATGGTCAGGCCACGGTCGACGGATCAAGCAGTCCAAGCCAATTCGTAATCGTAGCCACAAATGCGTCGTATGGAAATCAGGTTACTGTCACCGTCGTGGGTACGGACCCGGGTGACATTTCGTCTTCTATCGATCCCGACTTCTCGTCGTAGTTCGCGGATGTCGGCGGCTGTGGCCGCAGCTATTTTGACGTTGTCAGTAGCTAATCCCTCGCGTGCAGACAGTGATGGTTACTACTGCGTAGGATCTGACTATCTCGCTTACCAACTCCGGGCCGGTCTTTCGACGGGATCAGTCAGCGGACACGTACTTAGAGTGGTACGCTTCGGGTCGGACGGGATCCAGTTTGCCGGCGAAGTTGTGCTCGAGGACTTCCAGCCGCACAAGATGGTATGTGGCGACAAGCAGGTTCACATCGGCGGCTGGTCCACGCGTCCTGTTGAGTATGTGGTCGATATCTCGACGCCATCAGGCCCCAGCATAGCGCACGTGGTGTCTGATCCTCAGCGAGCGTCGCAGCGCACGTCCCTCAAGAACCTTGGTGGGTGGGCCAGGAGCGGCAGCGAAGTCCTGCCTTCGACGGACCGGTCTCACGTTTTTCAGCTCGTCGTTCACGAGTCGGAGGAACGCTTGGGTGGTGAGATCCTGCATCACAAGCGTTCGGAGCTCCTCATGATCGACGCGGACGGGCAGGTTGTGCAGCGATTGGCACTCTTCGAGGGTCACATCGTCGAGACCATCGACTGACGCAAGTCCGGGCGGGATGGCGTTGGCGGCATTTCCGCTCGTGTTGCCTGACTAGCTCGGCTGATAGAAGGGCCGGAGAATCGGGTACAGCTGCTGGAAACGGGCCTGTGACTCCTGATAGACAGAAACGGCCGTTGCGTCCGGCGTCACCGACTCGGTAGTGTGTATGGTTTGCTCGCACGCGTCTACCACAGAAACCCAGGCTCCGGTAGCCACGCCTGCCAGGAGCGCGGCGCCGTAGGCTGCTCCTTCTTCGGTTTGCACCGAAACGAGCTCGACGTTCATCACGTCGGCCAGTATCTGCTTCCACAGCCGGCCTCGGGCGCCACCGCCCGAAACCCGGACCTGGCTCGGCTTCTGCACTCCCACGCGACTTAGCAGTAAGAGATTGTCCTGCAGTCCGTAGGCGACACCTTCGAGGACTGATCGAGTCAGGTGGGCTCTGTCGTGCTGAAGCGTCAGGCCAACAAACGCGCCCCTGAGGTTTGGATCCGCGTGAGGAGTCCGTTCGCCCGAGAGGTACGGCATGAAGAAGAGTTCGTCAGACGCCGGCGGTACGCTTTCCGCTTCTGCGAGTAGCTGGTCGTAGTCGGCGTCGCCTCCGAGTGCATCTCGATACCAGCGCAGGCTTCCGGCCGCGGAAAGCATGACACCCATCACATGCCAGGTGTCTGGCAGTGCGTGGGGAAACGCATGAACTCGGCCTTCCGTGTCGACAGTCGGCGCATCGCAGGAGGTGAATACCACGCCCGAGGTGCCCAGCGTCAACGCCACGACCCCGGGCTCTACAGCACCGACCCCTACGGCCTGCGCAGCCTGATCGCCGCCGCCCGCCACGACGGGCGTGCCGGCCGCGAGACCAGTCGCTTCGGCTGCGTCCCTCGAAATCGCTCCGGTGATGTCGGGACCCTCATGCGTACGAGGTAGCCAGTCGAGTGGTATGTCGAGTGCCTCCAGGATCTCCGGGGACCAGTCGCGACTTGCGAGATCCAACAACAGCGTTCCTCCGGCGCCGGCCCGGTCGGTCGCATACTGTCCCGTCAATCTGTAGCGGACATAGTCTTTCGGTAGCAGGACCTGAGCGATCTTCGCGTACACGTCGGGTTCGTGATCCCGAACCCACATGAGTTTCGGCGCCGTGAACCCTGCAAATGCATCATTGCCGGTGGCGGCGATAAGGCGTTCCGCACCAATACGTTCGCGTATTTGCGAACACTGGGCACCTGCACGCTGGTCGTTCCACAAAACTGCTGGCCGCAGCACTTCACCACGATCGTCGAGCAGAACCAGCCCGTGCATCTGCCCGGTCAGTCCAACGGCCTTTATTTCGTCCCCCGCAACCGAGGCCGCGATCATAGCACCCCGGATGCTTTCGACAGCGGCCGTCCACCAGTCGGATGGGTCTTGCTCGCTCCAGAGAGCATGCGGAGTTGACAGTCCGTACGCCACCGAATGAGTGGCTGCGACGGCACCCGAATCATCGATCAACAGGGCCTTTGTCGCCGTTGTCGATACGTCTATGCCAAGGAAATATGCCATTTCGGTGATCGTCCTCCACTGGATCCGCTCGTTACCTGACTCATCTGAGTTGTCCTTTGCCGCGTCAAACCCCCGGCTTCGATCAACTTCGCTGCCATTCGACGCCGTGCCCTCTTCTCACGGACCCGGTCGAAAGGGCTTCATCTTCAACTGACCCCTCGCTCAGCGATCATTGTCGCCCGGTGCACGAATCAGAAAAAGGAGGCGCTTCTAGCTGATGGTATTGCCAGCCGTCGGATGACTTGCGAGTGCTTCCTCGATGGGCGGCAGGCTGGTCGTCTTTGGCGCCCGTGCCCGGATCAGATACGCCTCCAGCCACCCGCGGTGCTTGTGCGGGTTCTCGGCAGCGTCAATGATGCGCTCGTGATCCAGGCCGTTGATCCTGTCATTGGCAGATCGCAACGCATCCATCGAATTCTTGAGCGCGACATCGACCGGCATGCGCTCCGGGTTCACGTCGATCCCGAAGTAGCCCGAATAGCCATGCATCTTGCACGTGTAGAGGCCTGCCTCAAGTTGTTCGGGGGCTATCACGCCGACATTCAGATCCTGGTCGTAGTTACCCAGGGGCTGAGCGTTGCAGTGAATGTGCGCCAGGCGACCTTCCGACAGAGGCCAGCTCAATGCATAGGGGAGATCCTCAAAGCCCATGAGCACGTGGCCGATTTCAGGATTCATACAGAAGAGCTTGTGATCATCATCGAGCAGGCGCCGATTCTCCTCGTTGGTAAGCATCGATTCTACCTGGTGCCCGAGCATAACCCCTTCGGGTGTAAGACCATAGATGATGCGACCACGCGGCTCGTACGGTTTTGGTTCGAATGCAATCCGAACACCCGGTGACGCATCCATGGCTTCCGCAAGTCCTTCGGCGAACCTGCGACGCATGGCTGCAAGATCGATTCCAAATGGATTCTCATAGCCATCGATGCCAGGCCAGACGACAGAGAAGTCGGCGTCCACCTCTTTGGCGAGGGCGAGAGATCGGGCAGTGCGATCAATGGCCGCGCGCCTGGCCGACTCGATCGGACTCGATAGAGATCCAAATTCGAACCGGGGATCGTAGAACAATAGCGGTATGACGGTCAGCAGGCGAATCCCGGTGTCGCGCTCGAATGCCTGCCACAGATGCAGGTTGTCTTCGTTGACTTCGTTGGGGTAGTGCGCCTCCAGGGCGCTGAGGCCGTACTCTTTCAGACTGGCGGCGATCTCAAATCGCTGTTCAAGCTCTATATCAGGCTTGTACTTGTCATGGAAACGGCTGTCGAATGGGGAGAAGAACCAGATCCCGGCTGAAAACCTGAGATCGAGTTCGAATGAATTGAGGTGACGAACCAGTTCGTCCTGGGTTCGAACAGCCGACTGGCTGCGAAGGTCAACAAAAGGCATTGGGACAGCGACCGATTAGGTGTTTGCGGAGTTCTTTCGTGGCGTAGATCATCGCGGCGCCCACGGTGCTCGATCGGAGAGCGATCGAGCACGGTCCACGAAAGGCTGCAAGAGCGCATGCGCTGCGTGCGAGGTTCCGTAATTCGCTGGCGCTACGGTGCTGCGTAAAATAGAGAAGGCCCGGGTTCCACCAAACCCGGACCTTCAAGTTCTAGAATCGGTTTCCCAGGCCGAATCTAGTCCACCAAGTCAGAAGTGCGTGACTAGAAGTGCACTCCTTAAGAGACGGACAGTTATCCGGTTTTCAGGATCTCCTGATTTCTTTAATGATTGTCGGGTCGGAACGGGTCGGTTTCAGACGATCTACGCATATCGTTGGTACTTCGGCTCGAACATGTGACCCCGAATGTCCGTCTCGACATCTGTTGGTCGGGCCTTTCCGGCCAGTCCTGCGTCGTATGCCAGTGAGGCCACGGCCGTCGCAATCTTCGCCGAGACGTCCCGAATCCTGGTTAAAGACGGGTAGACGCGGCCCATGGCAAGATCCCTTGGTGACACCTCATTCGCCAGCGCTTTCGCCGCAACGAAGAACATCTCGTCCGTGATGATGCGTGTCTCGGAAGCTATGGCTCCGAGTCCGACACCGGGGAAGATGTACGCATTGTTGGCCTGGCCCGGCACGAATACCTGGCCATGGATATCCACCGAATCAAACGGACTTCCGCTGGCGAAAACCGCTCGCCCCTGGGTCCATTCGTAGGCTTGCCGTGCCGTGCACTCCGACTTTGACGTCGGGTTCGACAGGGCGAATACGATGGGCCGTTGGTTAATCTCGGTCATCAAACGCAGGATATTCTCCCCGAACGTGCGCGGCGTTCCGGAGACACCGATCAGCGCGGACGGTTTGAGGGTGCGCACCGCCGTTTCGAAATTGTCGATGAGTTCGTGGGCGTGGGCGTAGGGCACCTTGTGGTCTGCGAGATTCGTCCGGCTCTTCACGACGAGGCCTTTTGAATCGAAGAACCAGCACCGCGCTCGAGCCTCTTCATCTGAAAGACCTTTCTCCTTCAGCGCTGCACAGATCAAGTCCGCAATTCCGATACCTGCTTCGCCTGCGCCGAGGAAGAGAAAGCGATGATCGGTCAACGGCTTCTCGATCAAACGTGTCGCGGCCAACAGACCTGCCAGCGTCACCGAACCGGTTCCCTGGATGTCATCATCGAAGAGGCAATAGTCGTTTCGATACCTGTCAAGAAGCCGAAACGCATTGTGGTTAGCGAAGTCTTCCAGCTGCACGACGGCATGAGGAAAACGCCGATGAACGGTGGTGATAAACTCCTCTACGATCTCGTCGAATGCGGCGCCGGTCAAACGTTTCTGCCGCAGGCCGATGTAGAGAGGGTCTCGCTGGAGGCTCTCGTTGTTTGTGCCCACATCCAGCGTTACAGGAAGTGCCTTCGTCGGATGGATCCCGGCACATGCGGTGTACAGAATCAGCTTCCCGATGGGTATTCCCATTCCGGCGGCGCCAAGATCGCCCAGCCCCAGAATGCGTTCGCCATCGGTAACCACGATAATCCTGACATCCTCGTGCGGCCAGTTGTTAAGGATCGCATCCATGTGGCCCCTGTCGTTCCCTGAGATGTAGATGCCACGAGGTCTCCTGAAGATGTGTCCAAACTTCTCGCACGCGAGACCCACGGTCGGCGTATACACGATGGGCATCAACTCACGGAGATGATTGGTGATCACGCGATAGAAGAGCGTTTCGTTGCGGTCCTGCAGCGATACGAGGTAGATGTAGCGACTCAGGTCCGAAGATTTTGCCGCGAGTTGTTCCATGACGCGCCGGACCTGCTGCTCCTGGGTGTGTACGCGGGGCGGTAGCAACCCTCGCAGGTTCAACGCGATCCGTTCTGCCTCTGTGAACGCCGTCCCCTTGTTGCGAACCGGGTCGTGAAGAAGTTTGACGCCGCGCGGGAAGTCGGGGGGTACGGAGGCGATGACCTCGGCCTGTTCCTTTTCGAGAGTTTCCACGGATACCTGCCGTTGGGTGAGGATAACCATGTCATGGTATCCCGTAACAGCGTCCCGTCCTGACAGCGATTCTCCCGTCACCGTGTCGGGATGCACCCGCCGAAAATGACGGACAAGCCTGACGACCGAGGCGTCGACCGGCGGCTTTGTTCGATCAGTTCCCTATGCGAATCGCTGGCGCGGCGCAGCCTAGCGGACTCGCACCACGGGAATCGACCTGATTTCTCCGTTGGCACCGGTCATCTGCACCACATAGAGGCCGGCAGGAACTCCGCGAGCGTCCCAGGCCACTGAGTGATAGCCGGCCGACTTTGTCGCATCCGTGACGGTCGCCACTTGACGACCGAGCGTGTCGAATACCCGAATCATTATTCGGCCCGCAGCCGGTACGCCATAGCTGATGGTTGTCGAGGTTCGGAAGGGATTGGGGAACGGTACGCCGAGCCTGTATTCTTCGGGGACGAGACTCCGGGCCTCGGTGCCGACTAGCACGCTGTTTGCCCTGCCGGGTGTGCCTCCGCGAACGGTCGACGCCCGCCAATTCGACGCCAGGCGGTTGTCTGCGCGAGGATTCACAAGTTCCAGTGTCGAGCCCGCCCCATCGGGTTCAGCGGGCCACGGTGGCAGGTCGGAGAAGGTGAGCGAATCAACGGGAAATCCTGCGTCGTCGTGGAGGGAGACCGACTCGCCGCCGTTGCTCAAACCGAATGTCCATCCGCCGATCATCGGGCTGACGTCCGTATACACGGCGGAGAAAGTCGCCGGGTTGCGAACGATGACCAGGAACCCGCCGGGTTCAATAAGGCTGCCGGCCGGCACACTGAACGTGTTGCCCGCACCGTCTGAGAACGTCCACCCGGTGAGATCGACCGATTGGGTTTCCTCGCTGGCGAGTTCGATCCAGTCGTCCGAATCCATGTCGGCCGGAGCATTGTACTGGATTTCATTGATCTGGATCTGATACTCCTGCGGTACGGCGGCCTCGAAGCTGGCGAGAAGAGAAACGGGTCGTAGTGGATTCGCGGAAATCGTCCGGTCCTGGCTCTCGACAGTACCCGACCAGCCCGCAAAACGATATCCCGGGAGCGGTATGGCGGTAACTGCAACGGGTATCGTCGGATAGTACAGGCCCGTCCAGGGAAATTCGTCGACGGGCAATCGGTTCACGACTACGGAGCCTCCGCCCGTCGCGTCCACGGTGAACGAAACGCGGCTCGCAAGGCCGAAGAACGATCGCAGGTGTCCCTCTGCCGCGGCCGAGCGATTTCTGCCGTAGAAGCGCATGTTGTCGACGTCAGCGCGCCAGCCCGCATACGTTCTGCCCCATCGCGCAACATGGTCGGGTATCTCGGCATCGATTACGCCCTGAAGCGAGTCCAGCACCGTTAGCATGGAACCCTCGAGGAAGTAGTCGTTCAGAAAATCGGCGTACCGCGTGACGAACTCGATGCGGAATGCCGAATTCTCCAGGAGCCTTCTGAACAAGAACGTTGACCACGGAGGATTGGGCCAGGTTGGTCCGTTCGCTTCGGTCGCGAAAGCCAGGGTGTTGTGCTGATAGTTGGCGGGGTTCCAGCGGCCGAATCCGAAGTCAAGATCGAACAGGATCCACCGCCATCGTCCGTCGGGCGTTCGGGGTCTCCACAGCTTCACATTGTTGCCGGGCCAATCGGTATTCCCAACGAATATCTGTGTGATGTGGTAGTCGATGAAGTTATCTATGTCGATTAACGTTCGAACGGTCTCGAACGATGCGGCGCTGCGCATGTCCGCGGAGCCAACGAACGCGAGCATTTGCTCGAAGTGCTCCGTGTCGCCGCCGACAACGCCCGGACTACTCGACGGATAGTCTTCGTTGAGCTCCAGCAAGTCTACCTGGTCGGCGTCGATGTTACCGAGTGCCGCGGCATAGTGCTCGTTGATCTTCTCCCGGATGTTGTGGATTCCCCAGTACTCCCCATTCAGGTACACGACCGAAGGCCGGTACGCCATTCGATCGATGTCAGCTCCCGCCACCAGCGCCTGCATGAAGCCGTCGCGAAGCAGTGTCGCGTCCCAGTCATTCCCGGAATTGCGCAGCAGGAATGACTGATAAGACGAATACGGGCGATCTGGAAACAGGGCGTATGCGAAGTCGCGGTTCCCGTACCGGGCCCTCGCGAAGAGTCCGAGCGACTTCTGTGGAAACGCTCGCGACCAGCCGCCAACAATGGTGACGCCCGTGCCGGCGCTGAGTCCGGTGGCGCCACCAGGTTCGAAGATCTCGATATGGGCTTCTATTTCACGGTCTTCCCAGAAGTTGGCGCAGAAGTGGGGAAAGTTCGGGCACGATGCCTGATCGTCGGGAGGGAAAGCATAGATGCCGGTGGTTCCGTCCCACAGCAGCCGTGGGTCGGTTGAGATCGAGACCACGGGCAACGCTGCGTTTTCGGACAGGATGTACGTGTGTGTAACGACCTCCGAGGGCAGAAAACCGGCACCGACGGTTCGTGCTCGAACGACTTCCGTCTGGTTGATCGATATTGGTGCGCCGTATGGAACGCTCTGCAGTCCGGGTGTCGCCCCGTTGGTCGTGTAGAAGATCTCGAGCCCCGGTGCAGCTGTGAGTGTCAGGATCAGCGGGCCTGCGTGGCGTCCGCCGAGGTGACTGAATATCGGAGGTTCCGCGATCGACTGATACGCGGTCGTCGAATTCGGCTGGCCGGGCGTCGGCGCGTTGAAGAAATACCATGGACCGGTGCCGTCCGGTTGACGACCGAGGGAAACGTCGGGGCGGGCGGGACCGAAGCGGACAGAGTCAACGAGCTGGCCGTCGGGGTTCGTGAGGTACAGGGCCTCACCGCGCGAGCTGAGTCTGAAGTTGGTGTGCAATTCCCGTTCGAAGTCGCCTTCGATTTCGGCGGCGGGTGGACGAGGCGTGCCGGTCGTGGAGGCGAGGCCCAGCGTCAGATACGGGATGCACGTAAGGTCGGATGAGCCCGATGACGAATTGTGAACCTGTACCGAGAGGATGTTTTCGCCGGCCCTGATTGCAGTGGCGATTCCGCTGACTCGATACCGCTCCGGTGGCAGACCGTTGACACTTCGCGGTTCGATGAAGGTCGTGGCGGGCTGCGTATTCGATGGCCGGATGCCCGCCTGGCCCAGGTTCGATCGCGCGATCTCAATTCCGTTCAGGTACGCGACAAAGCCGTCGTCGTAATCCATGTGGAACAGGGCGAGTTCCACGGCGGACGGATTGATCACGTCAAACCGAATTCTGGCGTAGAGCGAAAGCGTCGACGGGATTACGGTTGCATCGTCGCCGTCACCATAACCGATTCCTGAAGGTCCCTCAAGCCAGCCCGCATCTTCGAAACCCGGATCGGTCCACTCGGGCGGCGGTTCGACTACACCCGGTTGATATCGCCAGACATCGCCCTTCGTGACAACTGCTTCCCAGGCTCCGCCGTAGCCGGCGGTGTCCTTGCCGGACGCATAGATCAATTGAAACTCACCCGGCAGCAGCGGCAGGTCCGGCACGATCCACTTATCCAGGCCGGCGGCGTCGTCCGAGAGCCGGAACCCCTGAAGGTTGACGGCCTCAGGTGTGCCGTTGAAAAGCTCAAACCAGTCTGACAGATCGCCGTCCGAGTCCGACAGCGTCGACGAGTTCACAGGCATGAGCTCGTTAATGCTCACCTGGGCTCTGGCGACCGGTACCAGGGTGACGATGGCTCCGAGCACGATCGTCAGCCCCCAGTTCTTCAACTTCGCTTCCGCGTTCATAGCGCTCATGTCGGTGGGAAGATGACCGGTTGTTCAACTGGTAAAACGTCGAAAATGCTCACCCTCGCCGTGCACTGCTGGCTTTGAAGATTGCTTTTTTCTGCTTTCAAAAATGGGTTTTTGAAGAGTCCGCATTCATTGTGGACCTCGGACCGGGAGCTCCGTATCCACTCATGATAGCCAAATGCTGCTTTTGCATGATCTCGCACCCCTGCTCAAGGCCCGCCCTCGTTCCGGGATTGGCGAGACGGTGGCTCTAAACGGTTTAGTCAGCGTGCTTTTCGCCGATTTCTCACAGAGGGTCGCTCGGGTTCCGGCGTCCACGCGCAATACCCGCGGCTGAGCCCCAGAATTAGTTGAATCGCCACGAACGCCGATTCCCGGGCGGGGCCCAGGAGTGGGCACCACGCATGGCTGTCGAAAACGTCACCATTACTCAGTCGTCCAAAGAACTGGCGCAGCTCGCGGCGGACCAACAGGATCCTACGGTTGCGAGAAGATTGGTCTGTCTTCGGCTGTACAGGGTCCTTTCCGTGAAAGGGGAGGCCGATCCCGTTCCTCAGGTGGCGTCAGCGCTCCGTCTTAGCGAAGCTGCGGTGCGCCGGTGGCTCGCCGTCTATCGCGATAATGGGCTCGAATACCTCCTTAGCCACGGTCGTGACGAAGTAACGCCCAGAGAGCAGACTCCGATCTCGAAGCCGGAGCTGGAGGCGGCAGCCGCGGAGGCACCGTCCTCGTTGGAATCGCGAATTGATCTGGACAGGATCCTCGGCTCCGTTTCAGACTCAGAGGATGCACTGAGAGCGTGGAGAGGTAGGAATCAGTTCATGTCCCGACTGAAGGATGATTGGCCAGCCAGGAGGGATCTCGGGATTGGCGCGAGCCGGTCCGAATCGGACCGCCCACCATTGAAACGACGGGTGGCCGAATCCGAATCAGCGTCAAGGATACGCCCACCATCCGATGCAGTCGCAGAGGCGGCCGAGGCGCCGGGCGTCGAGGCAGGCTCTCGCCGATTGGACGCAAGCGGCGACGTGATGGGTAGCGGCGTCGAGCATCTTCAGCACGCCGGCGGCGGTGAGCTGTCGAGCACAATTGCCGTACAAGATCGGAAGTTGCAGCCGCAGTCAAAAATCCAGCCTAAGCCGGCACACGAACCGACGTCTCTCCGCGGTG
>JABDKH010000002.1 GCA_013002345.1 Rhodothermales bacterium | reverse complement strand
GAAGACCTGAGAAGACGATGGGGAACTGATGCTGTCCGCTTGCCGGATCGGCGGCCGTATTCCCGGCTGCCGCGGCGTCTGTGGCTTTCAGCGCGTATCGGACGATCGATCCCGGCTGCAACGCCGCGGCCTGTGTCGTGAAGTACCCACGATAATCTGTTCCATCGTACGCAAGACCGAACGATCCGCTATCGTACACTGCGCCACTGCCATCCTCGATCGTGAACTCCACCCACGCGGTGTCGACGCCGAGGTTATCGTCTACCGATGCCACCACCTGTGCAGGCCAGAGCGCGGCCGATGCGAGTGCGATTGGCAGGTGCGAGATGGTTGGCGCTTCAAGATCGGGCCCGATGTCGAACGAAAAGAACGCATTTATATCGCCGGGGAGCCGCGTGCGCGTGTTGGCTTCGTCCTCCGCTTCGATGAAATATTCGACGGTCGACGGTTCACTCGGCAGCGAAAGCTGTGTCGCATATACCGCGCCTGATTCCAGCACGACCGGCTGGTCGACGAAGTCGCCTGAGCCCGCAACGCGATGGGAAAGCGTCACACTCTGAATGGGAGAATTCCCCTGGAAGGCTTCGACCTCGACACGAACCGAACCGCCCAGTTGCTCCGATGCCGGCAACGGCTCATGAGAAACGATAGGACCGACAACTCCAAGGTATCCGCGGTCCGAAAGCCGCCCGATGATGCTGGCCGTGTGGACGCCGCCGAAAAGGTCGCGATCGGCCTGCACGACAGCCTCGGCCGCGTCGACGAACGTGACCGGATGAGACAGATATGAGTGTGACTGCAGCAGCAATCGATCGATGACCGACTTGCCGACGTCGGTGTAGATTTCCATCAGGGCCGTCGCCCACAGTAATCCGTCTGTGTAGATATTGCAGCCGTCACCGTTCGAATCGCCGGGGTCCTCACACGTGGTCGCGGCCGGATACACGCCGGCGCGGGTCACGGATCGTCCCGGCCAGATCTGGCCATCTCCGCTGTCCCATCGGAAGACATTCTCCCAGTCATCTCTCTTGCCCACGGACGTCTCGGCGAGCAATCGCAAGTAGGATGTCGCCCAGAAATCCGACCAACCCTCGTGCAAAGCCTGCCCCTCGCTACTGGCATTCAATCCGGGGGCACCGGCTTCGAGCAACGAGTGCGCGTATTCGTGCCACAGGACTCCCGCGTCTTCAGCATCATCAACGCCGCCGATTCCGAATTCGACGATGTTGCGGGACGGCGTGTAGAACGAGTTGTCCGACGCAAACGCCCGCGGATTGACCGTCAGGGGCGCATTCTGCCGGTCGAAAAAGCCGATGGACTGAACATACCGCTGGCTCTTGTCGAGATGGTAGTAGGCATTCACTGCCTCAAAATGATCTTCTCCACGGGTGAAAGTGAAGTCACCAGGCGACCCGAGCGCCGGAGGCTCGTAGGGAGGCGCCAATGAACCGCCCCCCGTAATCTTGACGTGCGGTCCCTCAAGTCGATAATTACTGTCGTTGCCGAGAGAAATCTCAAGCAGGTCGACCAGAATCCGCTCATCGTTGAGCGCGTTGATGTCGGAGTCCGAGCTGTCAATGAACGGCGGCCCGTACGGAGCGCCGGACGAAGTCAGCGGGTCGGGATTAAACACGTAGCCACTCCCCGTGGCAGTAGCAACGCTCTCGTGCTCCTCGATCGTGGACCGCACGTATGAACCGTGTTCAACCTCCTCGAGGCGATGGAAGGCCTGGTCTAGAAGTTGAACGACGTCGCCCGAGCGAGCGTCGACGAGGACTTCCCATTCACCGGGTGTGTGGTCGGGCCACAGGATCAATCGCCACACAAGGCGGGGCGGATCCGACGGAAAGACCTGCAGGTCCGGGTCCGACGTGCTTGCGGCTCCGTCGACCAGCGTCGAGCGAGCGATGCCCTTCGCCGCGTCCGCCGACAGGGCCGGGTTTGTATTGATCTTCCGGGAGTCGATTCCCTCCGCAATGCCGTTCAGAATCATCGTCGGCTCAAGGCTGACGTCGAGACTGACGTTCACGAACCGTCGGTAGACGGGCAGGCCGGCAACGTACTGTTGCATCAACACGTGATGACTAACATCCGTAGATCGAATGGACTCGACACGCAATTCTATGTCGCTGCCGAACCCAAACTCACGAGCATACCGCGTGAGTGAGGACCGGGCCGCTGCCTCCGGAGTGTCGGCGGATGCGCCGACGGCTTCGGCGCGATATACCGCCCGTGTCACACCCGTAGCGGGGTCTACCCGCGTGTTACCCTGGCGCAGCGTACGAACGTCGGAGGTAGCGTCAGTCCGCCGGGCCACATGACGCACGGTCTCCTTGAAGATCTCGGGCGTACTCACTTCCTGTTGCTGCCCGGCTGCCAACTGCGGCAACGCAAAACAACAAACCGCCAGAAGAACAAGGACTTGCTTCATCGAGGTGCCGGGCGCGCATTGCGTGCGCCTGGAATTCGTTTCTATGTCACGTCGGGACGTCGGCTTTGCTCCCGTGCCGAGCCGTGTGCGGCGACCTCAAGTATCGACCACTCCCCGCCCAACTATATCACGATCAAACGAGCGAAGCCGCCGCGGCCTTCAGCTCTTCAACGTGGTCAAGAGCCTCCCAGGAAAACTCGTCGCGGCCAAAGTGACCGTACGCAGCGGTTTTTATATAGCCGGGTTGCCGGAGCCTTAATCGGTCAATGATCACCCGCGGACGCAGATCGAATACTTTGCCAATGATTTCGACCAGTTGATCATCCGGCATGACGCCCGTTCCGTACGTGTTCACGTCAATCGACACGGGCCTTGCAATCCCGATCGCATAGGCGAGCTGAACTTCCACTTCGTCGGCGAGGTCTGCAGCTAAGATGTTCTTTGCCACGTGACGCGCTGCATATGTAGCCGACCGATCGACTTTGGTCGGGTCCTTTCCACTGAATGCACCGCCACCGTGTGCGCCGCGACCGCCATATGTGTCTACAATGATCTTCCGTCCCGTGAGACCGGTATCTCCGTGCGGTCCACCGATGACGAAGCGTCCCGTCGGGTTTACATGGAGAATGAGTTTGTCGTCCAGAAGGTTCGCCGGAATGACGCGCGGAATCAGGAATTTGCGCACATCGCGTGCGATTTCTTCGGGCTCGACGGATTCCGCATGCTGTGTGGAAACGACAATCGTGTGAACCCTGCGCGGCGTCTTCCGATCGTCATCGTATTCGATCGTAACCTGGGCTTTCGAGTCAGGCCGCAGGTACGGCATTTTGTCCGAGTTCTTTCGGATATCCGCCAGCTCGCGCATCAAGCCATGGGCGAACATGATTGCCATTGGCATGAATTCAGGGGTCTCGCGACATGCGTATCCGAACATCATCCCCTGATCTCCGGCGCCGATATCCTCTGAACCCACGACACCTCTCGAGATGTCAACGCTCTGCTCATGAATGCTGCTGATCACGCCACAAGAATCGGCGTCGAAACGGAGCGTCGGGTCGTTGTAACCTATTTCTCGTATCACCTCTCTGGCGATCTCCTGAACGTCGACGTATCCATCGGAGGTGACCTCACCGGACAGCACTACCAGGCCGGTTGTTACGAGGGTTTCCACCGCGACACGGCTTTCCGGATCCTCCTTCAGCAGGGCGTCGAGGATGGCGTCCGAGATTTGATCCGCGACCTTGTCAGGGTGACCCTCTGACACAGATTCGGATGTGAACAGGTAGGACATAGTCAGAATGTTAACTGTTTAGGGTTCTTCTCGAGAGGCCGTTGCTGGATCCAACGCCGAGGAACGAGGAAACAATGAACTAGCAAACGCCTTCGAAGCGAGATAGATTCGCCAAAAAATACCCGATGGCGCCGGTCCAAACAGGCCAAAGTCTTGCGACGGATTCCTGGTCGGGCTATTCGAAGTCTGCATCAAGCATCGTCAGGCAAATTGCTTATGGCGCGGGCCTAGTGTAGCTTTTGCGGTTCTGTGCAGCACTGAGGACGCGAAAAACGCGTTTCCGGGTATTATTTCGGGTTGCTGCGGGCCGCACGTACAAATTGACGGAGACCATCCCATGTCAAACGATATCGCCTCAAAGGTCAGTGCCATCATCGTTGAAAAACTCGGCGTCGACGAGGCTGACATCACGCCTGAGGCATCGTTCACGAATGATCTCGGCGCAGACTCACTTGACACGGTCGAGCTCATTATGGAGTTCGAGAAGGAGTTCGACCTGACGATTCCAGACGAGGAAGCTGAGAATATTGGAACGGTCGGTGACGCCGTTACCTACCTGAGCGAGAAGGTTGGCAGCTGATCCCAACGCTTTCGCGTTGATCTTCTTATGCAAAACAGAGCTCGAAGGGTTGTCGTAACCGGGATGGGGGCACTTACCCCCATTGGCTTGTCCGTTGACGAGTTCTGGCGAGGAATGATGGCGGGTCGGAGCGGAGCCGCGACGATCACCAAGTTCGACACCGAACCGTTCGCGTCGAAATTCGCCTGCGAGTTGGACGGCTACGATCCGACCATGGATATGGATCGCAAGCAGGCTCGACGCCTGGATGGCTTCTGCCAGTACGCACTGTCGGTCGCCAAGCAGGCCGTCATCGATGCCGGGGTCGATACCACGACGCTCTCCGACGAGGAAAGGGATCGGATCGCTGTCATTTTCGGCAGCGGAATCGGAGGCATCAAGGTGTTTGCCGACCAGGTTCAGACGTACCTGGAAAGCGGCGTCCGGAGGCTTTCGCCCTTCTTCATCCCGATGCTAATCCCGGACATAGCCGCCGGCTACATCTCCATCGAGTATGGATTTCGGGGGCCGAATTATTGTGTCGTATCAGCCTGCGCCACCGGGAATAACAACATTGGAGACGCTTTTATGCTCATACAGAGAGGGCTGGCAGATGCCGCCGTCTGTGG
>JABDKH010000001.1 GCA_013002345.1 Rhodothermales bacterium | reverse complement strand
GTCGGATGGCCGAACCGGTCTTCACGATGTTGAGATCGTCTGGAAGAAACGTGACGGCTCGGAGGAATCGTCGGAGTTCTCGGTTTCGGCGGGGACGCTTTCCATCAACTTCAACCGCACGCCGACCTACACGCGGGAGGGACACGCCAATCACATGCGTTCCTCCTGCGGCGTCGACCTCGCCTCGAAGGACGGATGTCTCCGCGTTTAGCGAAACCAACGCTTCGTCCGGAACACCTCTAAAGGAGCGCAGGTAGCCCAGATAGGCAACGGCTTCCAATACGGCTGTTTTGCCCGACCCGTTTGGCCCGATCAAGAGATTGATTCCTTCCTCGGGATCGAATCGGAGGTCCGGGTAACTGCGAAAGTGGGTGAGTTGCAACCACGCGAGCCGCATGCGGCTCCTAGATACGCACTGGCATCAACAGATAGGTGAACCCCGGAGTATTCGCTCCACGCAGAATGCCTGCTTTGTGGCCATCCTGGGCGTCCAGGACAATCTCGTCGTCATCAACTGCGGATATGCCATCGGCGAGATAGCGGGGGTTGAAAGCTATCTGAAATGGTTCACCGGAAAAGGAGCCCTCCACTCGCTCAGATGTACCGCCGACCTCTTGCCTCGTAACGCTCACGGTAACGCCATTGTCACCGACGTCGAGCCGCACAGGAATATGGTCTTCGGCCACCAGTGAAGCCCGATCGATAGCCGAAAGTAAATCCCCTTTCTTGACTGTCAAGCTGTTGGGATAGGAGTCGGGAAGCAACTGCTGGTAGTTGGGGAAAGTCGCCTCGATGAGTCGAACGGTCAGAGAACCGCGCTCCGACGAAACCGTTGCCATCCGGGTACCGACTGACAATCGAATCTTGTCATCGGTGACCGTTCGTCCTATCTCTTTGAGACCCCGGGCCGGTATCAAACCCCCCACCGGAAGATCACTGCCAAGAAGGTCGCGCACCGCCAGGCGATAGGAATCTGTCGCCGCCATCCGGAAGCCGCCTTCGATCGGCTCGACCTTGACCCCGGTGAGCATGGGACGAGCGTCGTCTCCGGACGCCGCTATGACTACCTGGTTGATGGCATCCACCAACTCCTTGCCTGCAATTTCGCTACCTGCGGCATCATCGCTTGTCTCTATATGCGGATAGTCATCGACGTTCAACTGCCGAAGTCGGATACTGGGACCATGACCGGTTATCTCGACCTCGGAATCGTCGGTCTTCATAGTGACGGCCCCGGGCGGGAGCTTTCTCACTGCTTCGGCCGCAAGCCGGGCCGGGATCAGAACCGTTCCCTCTTCTTTGACCTCGACTTCAAGAGATGTTCGGACCGTCATCTCCAGGTCACTTCCGGTGACGCTGATCTTTTTCCCAACAACCTCGCAGAGGACTCCCTGGAGTGCGTCTATCGGAGATCGTGTTCCGACGGCTCGAGCAGCACGAGACAAAACGTCCGCAAGATCATCTCGTTCGGCTCTGATGTGCACAGAAGTTCTCCTCACTTCTAAGTACTAAGTATTTGAAATTAATTAGTTAGTAGTTGTAGTAGGCGTTGTGGATTGTGGAAAGGTACACGAAAAGTAGACAGCTGTGGGCCGGGATGCCGATCGGAGGTTGTGTACAGAGTCCGGGTTTGTCCACAGCGGTTTTGCCCCGACGGTAAGCACGGTGGACAATGGGGATAACTTCTCACGTTTCCCTCAGCTTCTGAGACAGGGCTGTGACCTGATCAAATACCTCTTTGTCGGATCCCATCAACTTCTTGACCTTATCGAGTGCATGCATGACGGTCGTGTGATCACGCCCTCCGAACTTGGCTCCGATCTTCGGCAGAGAGAGGTCGGTGAGGTCTCTGGATAGATACATCGCGATCTGGCGGGCTCGCACATAGTCACGACGTCGTGAGCTTCCAATCACCTCAGCTGGAGTGACATTGCATGCGGACGCCGTCTCGTGGATGATTTCTTCCGCTGTCAACATGCGGGGCTGCGACCGCGGCGCCAGGTCCTGCAAGACGTCTTTAGCCATATCGAGCGTGATGGTTTCGGCGTGAAGCGCGGCATAAGCGGTGATCCGCGTAAGCGCACCTTCGAGTTCCCGAATATTGTCTGATACCTGTCCGGCGATGAATTCGAGTACCGACTCGGGGATCTCGGTTGGGGCGAACGCCGCGTTCGTCCTCAGGATCGCCAACCTCGTTTCGATATCGGGAGGTTGGATGTCGGTCAGAAGCCCCCACTCAAACCTGCTGCGGAGGCGATCGGGCAGCGTGGAGTTACGAGGATGACGGTCTGAGGTAATGACCATCTGTTTTCCGGCGTCATACAGTGAGTTGAAGGTGTGGAAGAACTCTTCGAGGATCTGTTCCTTCCCATCGAAGAACTGCACATCGTCCAACAGGAGTACGTCGGTCGTCCGGTACGTGTGTTTGAACTGATCCATTCGCTTGCGACGGATTCCGTCGATGAAGTCGTTGAAGAATTCTTCCGAGGTGACATATCTGATGGTGCGGCGCGAGTCCAACACCGCCACCTGGTGGGCCACGGCTTTCAACAGATGGGTTTTGCCGAGGCCTGCTGGTCCGTAGATGAAAAGCGGGTTGTAATGCGTTCCAGGCTGTTCGCACACGGCCATGGACGCCGCCCAGGCGAAACGATTCGACGGGCCTACGACGAAATTCTCGAAGGAGTACTTGGGAGCTTCCGGCGTAAAGAGGTCGAGTTGACCGAGGTCGTGTTCTCCGGTCGCATCATCGTCCTCGGTGAGCTCGAGCTCCGCGACATCCTCAGGAGGTTGAGACTCCAATCGGATATCGAGCGCCTGGCCGTAAGAGGCTTCGACTGCGCGTTCAATGGTCTCGAGGTGTTTATCGCGAATCCACCGAACGTGAAAATCATTGGGAGCCTTGACTACCACGACTCCGTCTTCTGTGTCATCGATAACAAGTGGTTCGAGCCACGTCTGCCAGGTGACCTTGGTCACGAGGCCTTCGAGAATGATCTGGAAAGCGTCCCGCGGGGAAGGTTCGGGCTCGCTCGGGTCTCCAGACTGAAAATCTGGCTGCAATTGTCCTCCGCATATGTCTGTCGCATGGCTGCGACTCATAGAACCGGCCGGCGACCAGTTCCCCTCCAGGGGGACCCGTACGGTCCCATCACGCGGCTGCCCTCTAGAACGCCCACGTTTCCACAAACATATCCACAAGATGTGGACAGGACAGCTCCTCTTCTCTCCCCGCCCATGCCGTTGACGCGTCGACCTCAGCTGACGCGTCGAATGCCGGGTGTAGCGGGTGCCCGTCCGGACGTAAGTGTGATGTAGTCCGGTTGTCTGCGGCGGCCGAGTATAAGAACCTGGTAGCGGCGGCTCAAGTCCGCCAAAAGCGCGGCTAGATTCGCGTTCCGGGGACAAGAACACCCGAGAAAATCGCCAAATCATGGGCGCAATGGTCGAGTTACGCAATGCCGATTACCACAAGAGCGCGATTTCGTTCCGCGATCTCGACCAGGAAAAGTTTCGCGAGTCGCGCCCGGGGATGTCCTCGTTGACATAACGCAGGCGCCTCCTTAGTCTTGCGGCGACCGCGTGACCTGGGAACCTCATGAAACGCACCTACCAACCGAAGAATCGTCGTCGCAAACGTGTCCATGGATTTCGGACGCGCATGCGTACCCGAGCTGGACGCGCCACTGTGCAACGCCGTCGGCAAAAAGGCCGGAAGCGCCTCGCCGCGTAACGTCTCCCTCACGGGAAAACGCAACTTCGATCGGGTGTACCGTCAAGGGAACCGTGTTCACGTGGCTGCCGCAGGCATCGTCGCAATCGAGTCGCAGACTCGGGAGGACGAGCATGCGGACGGAATGGACGATGCGGGAACTCCTGCTAGAGCACCTTCCCGGCTAGCGTTCGTTGCCGGACGGTCTGTCGGAAATGCGGTCGTCCGCAACCGGGCGAAACGGCGCCTCCGTGAGGCGGTGCGAATGGTACATGTGCCAGACGGATGGGATCTCGTGATCTCGGCCCGGACAGGAACGGCGACTGAGCCGTTCGACCAGCTGGTCAAACAGCTGCAAGAAGGGATAGCGCGAGCTACCTCCGGGAAGCGTTAGCCGAAACCGAACATTGACCGGGCGACCGGCTACACCAACCTACAAACGAAGTTTAGAGCAGACACTTTCATGACCACCCACGACGTCACTTCCCCGGCGCCATACCAGCTTTCCTACTGGCTGATGGCGGCGATCCGGCTTTACCAGCGAACACTGTCACCTTTGCTGGGACAGAGTTGTCGATTTAGTCCTACGTGTTCCATGTACGCCTACGACTCGATCAGGCTGCACGGAGCCATCAGGGGAAGCTGGCTCGCCGGGAAACGGGTGGGACGCTGCAATCCGTGGGGAGGTCTCGGGTTCGATCCGGTACCGCAACCGGACAGTGAGGTAGGCAGCGACCTGGGAGGACGCCCATGATCGATGCTATTGCAGGCGCCCTCGGCAGCATTCTTACCATAATTTACCAACTTATCCCCTCACTGGGATTCGCGATCATCGCCCTCACGGTCATCATCAATCTCCTGGTCTTTCCCTTGACACTGCGCCAGACGCGAAGCATGCGCGCAAGTGCCGAATTGCAGCCGCAGATCAAGCGCATCCAGGCTGAACACAAAGAAGACAAGCAGCGTCAGCAAGAAGAGCTCATGGCGCTGTACAAAGACAAGGGTGTGCACCCTCTAGGAGGATGTCTTCCCTCACTCGTACAACTTCCGGTCTGGTATGGACTGTTCCGGCTTCTGCGTAGTTTTTCCGATGCGGGCGGGGAAATGACCCGCTTCGTCAACGGCAGTTTGGCAGATGCGATTGCTGCCGGCCAAACTCGATTCTGGGGCATGGATCTCACAGAAGTCCCTTCCCAAATCATTCCGAACGACATCGTTGGTGGTATTCCCTATCTGCTGCTCATCGTTGCGATTGTCGCAACCGGCTTCTACTCGCAACGGCTACAGATGGCTAAACGAGGCGGAAACCAGAAAGACGCCGACGCCAGTTCTCAGGCTCAACAGATTCAGGCCATTCTCAAGTACATGCCGCTGATGTTTGGTGTCATCGGCTTTACATTGCCGGCCGGCGTCTCGCTCTATATCGCATCGGGCCAGCTGGTCCGAATGGGCGGTCAGGAAGTGATCGACCTCATGGAAGGCCCCGATCCGCGTGGTGCGGCAGCGGCAAACGGCAAGTCAGCCGACGCCGGCCCTATCCCGGAGCCGACCGAGATCGTCGAGGCAAAAGTCAAGAAGCCGCAGGGTTCGAAGAAGAAACAAAACCGCCGAAGGAGGAAATAAGTGGATTTCGTTGAAGTGCGAGGTTCCACGGTCGAGGTTGCTGTCGAAGCCGGTCTGGCTGAGCTGGGTCTGG